>NZ_JBWKQB010000004.1:276012-296449 GCF_059418545.1 Pseudomonas sp. GW821-FHT07G10
AGACTGCTCCATCCCGCGTCTGTGTGTCGGCATTCTACAGCGGATCGCTGGGCTGTCAACCTGTAATTCTAAAAAATCTCTTTTTGTTCAATCGCTTAGCTTGTCAGGAGGGTAGCCTGACAAGCCTTGAGGGCTTGCTGCGTAAGGCTTTCAGCTCTATTGGCATACCTGTTTTGATTGATAAAATAAATCCATTGAGGGTTTTTCCTACGTATACAGGCGAAGATTCAAAGCACTGGTGCTATATACAGGTGTCAGTGAGATACTGCCGATTCGTTTCACCTTTGCCTCTTTTGCTCTCAATGAACACTGCCTATATATGACGCAGCGCAAAATCATCCACATCGACTGTGATTGTTTCTATGCCGCGATCGAGATGCGCGACGACCCGCGTCTGGCCAGCAAGCCACTGGCTGTCGGTGGTTCGGCGGAGCGGCGTGGGGTGATTGCCACTTGTAACTACGAGGCGCGGGCCTATGGGGTGCGTTCGGCAATGTCTTCCCGGCATGCCTTGAAGCTGTGCCCGGATCTGGTGATCGTCAAGCCGCGTATGGATGCATATAAAGAGGCTTCGAAAGAGATTCAGGCGATCTTTCGCGATTACACCGACCTGATCGAGCCCTTATCGCTGGATGAGGCGTATCTCGATGTTTCCGATAGTCCGCACTTTGCCGGCAGCGCCACGCGCATTGCGCAAGATATCCGCCGACGTGTCTCCAACCAGTTGCATATCACCGTCTCGGCCGGTGTGGCGCCGAACAAGTTTCTCGCCAAGATCGCCAGTGACTGGAAAAAGCCCAATGGCTTGTTTGTGATTACCCCGGATCAGGTTGAGGATTTTGTTTCCGCCTTACCGGTCAGCAAGCTGCACGGGGTGGGGAAGGTCACGGCGGACAAGTTGGGAAGGCTCGGCATCGTCAATTGCCTGGAGCTTCGAGACTGGAGCAAGTTGGCGCTGGTGCGCGAATTCGGCAGTTTTGGTGAGCGGCTGTGGGGGCTGGCTCGTGGAATCGATGATCGGCTGGTGCAGAACGATAACCGGCGTCAGTCCGTCAGTGTCGAGAATACCTACGATGTGGACCTGCCCGATCTGGCCAGTTGCCTGGAAAAATTACCAGAGTTATTGGAAACCCTGACCGCCCGCATGGCGAGGATCGACAGCAGTTATCGGCCGGGCAAGCCCTTCGTCAAAGTGAAGTTCCATGACTTTACCCAGACCACTCTGGAGCAGGCCGGGGCAGGGCGGGATCTGGAGGGGTATCAGCAACTGCTGACCCAGGCCTTCAATCGGGGCGTCAAGCCGGTGCGGTTACTGGGGATTGGCGTGCGTTTGCAGGATCTGCGTGGCGGGCATGAGCAGTTGGAGTTGTTTAGCCGCTAGGCATTTGTAGCAGCAGCCTCGCGGGCTCGGCAGCTGCTACAGTCACACCCCGGGATCTGCCACCAGTCGCCCGGCATCTTTGGTCAGTGACTTGAGGAATTCACGCTGCAATTCAGGATCGTTGCGGGTCAATTCGATCAGGCTCTGTTCCAGTTCGCTGGCTTCTTCTTCAAGGCCCAACTCCGACAGGCGTTTTACCCGGTGTACCCACTGGCTGACGTCGTCATCTTCGAGGTCATCGAAGATCAGGTTGTGAGCTTCCAGCATCTTGCCGCGCAGGGTGCTGCTGATGGTCAGGGATGAGTTGGAATGCACGTCATTCTGAGCATCTTCGACGCTGATCTGCAGCTTGCTGATGTGGTTCAGGTCCTGTTCTGAAAACGGGCTGTCCAGCAGGTTCAGGCGCAGTACGCCGTTACGATCAGTACTCAGCTCAAAGGTATGAGTGCCGGCCTTGACCTCCACCGGACGCTCGCTCCACGGCAGGCTCGAATATTCCAGGCGTTTGTCACGCTGGGTTTCGTCGATTCCGGCCAGGTTTTGTTGCGCTCGACCCTGGGATTGAATGTTCATGAACGGGTTGAGCCCGGCAAGGCCATAGCTGATCCAGTCTTTGGTCATGCTGTCTGGCAAGTTGCCCAAGGCGAACACGTTGACAATATTCGCACCGACGCCAGCGACCAACGCCACGGCGCCCAGCGGGATCTCGTAGATCTCCCGCCAGGGCTGGTAAGGCGTGTAGCGATCATAGCGACGGGCAACTTCGAACTCGGTGACTTCGAAGGTCTTCTGCTCGTGGATCCGTACTCGGCGTTGCGGCAGTTCAAGCACCTTAGGCTCGCCGACATCGATCTGCAGGCTGTGCTCGAGCAATTTGCGCTCGATGCGTTCCTCGTGCTCGCTGTGTTGTGACATCTGATTGGCACAGCCACTGACCAGCAGGGTGCCGCACAGGGCGGCACCACCGAGGCCTAAGGTGTTTCGCTTGAACATGACTTCTCTTGATCTGGTTTCAGCGACGGATACGGGCTTGGAGGAAGGACAGCACCTCGGCGACCGGAAGCGCTTGCGGCTCGGCCTCGGTGCGGCTCTTGTATTCCAGGTTGCCTTCGGCGAGACCGCGGTCACTGACCACGATCCGGTGTGGAATGCCGATCAGTTCCATGTCTGCGAACTTGATACCAGGGCTGGTTTTCTTGTCGCGGTCGTCCAGCAGCACTTCGAAGCCGGCAGCAGTCAGCTCGGCATAAAGCTTGTCGGTAGCTTCGCGAACCAGTTCGGTTTCGTAGCGCAGAGGTACCAGGGCAATCTGGAACGGTGCGAGGCTGTCGCCCCAGATGATTCCGCGTTCGTCGTTGTTCTGCTCGATGGCAGCGGCAACCACGCGCGAAACGCCAATGCCGTAGCAACCCATGGTCAGGGTTACAGGCTTGCCGTTTTCACCGAGAACCTGGCACTTCATCGCTTCGCTGTACTTGGTGCCTAGCTGGAAGATGTGTCCGACTTCGATGCCGCGTTTGATTTCCAGCGTGCCTTTGCCGTCCGGGCTCGGATCGCCGCTCACGACATTGCGCAGGTCGGCCACGGCCGGAACCGGCAGATCGCGCTCCCAGTTGACGCCGAAGTAGTGCTTGTCATCGATGTTGGCACCGATACCGAAGTCGCTCATCAGCTCGACTGAGCGGTCGATGATGATCGGCAATGGCAGGTTCAGTGGGCCGAGGGAGCCGGCGCCGGCGCCAATGGCATCGCGTAGTTCGGCGTCGGAAGCCATGACCAGCGGGCTGGCAACGCCTGGCTGGTTGGCGGCCTTGATTTCGTTCAGTTCGTGATCGCCGCGAATGATCAGCGCGATCAGCTTGCCTTTTTCTTCAGCGTGAACCACCAGGGTCTTGATGGTCTTTTCAATCGGCAGATTGAAGCCTTCGACCAATTGCGCGATGGTTTTGGTGTTTGGCGTATCGACCAGGCGCAGCTCTTCGCCTGGCGCAGGGCGCGAGGTTTCGCGAGGAACGGCTTCAGCCTTCTCGATGTTCGCCGCGTAGTCGGAACCATTGCTGAAGACAATATCGTCTTCACCGGACTCGGCCAGTACGTGGAACTCGTGGGAGCCAGCGCCGCCGATGGAGCCGTTATCGGCTTCTACCGGGCGGAAATTCAGCCCCAGGCGGGTGAATACGTTGCAGTACGCCTGGTGCATGCGGTCGTAAGTGACCTGCAAGGATGCCTGGTCCGCGTGAAAGGAGTAGGCGTCCTTCATGATGAATTCGCGGCCGCGCATCAAACCGAAGCGTGGGCGGGTCTCGTCACGGAATTTGGTCTGGATCTGGTACAGGTTGATCGGCAGCTGCTTGTAGCTGCTGAGCTCGTTACGGGCCAGGTCGGTGATCACTTCTTCGTGGGTCGGGCCGGCGCAGAAGTCGCGACCGTGACGATCCTTGAAGCGCAGCAGCTCTGGGCCGTACTCTTCCCAGCGGCCGGATTCCTGCCACAGCTCAGCCGGCTGGGTGCTCGGCATCAACACTTCAAGAGCGCCTGCAGCGTTCATCTCTTCGCGAACGATGGCTTCAACCTTGCGCATAACCCGCAAGCCCATGGGCAGCCAGGTGTACAGGCCGGAGGCCAGTTTGCGGATCATGCCGGCGCGCAGCATCAGCTGATGGCTGATCACAACCGCGTCGGAAGGCGTTTCTTTCTGTGTGGCGAGCAAATATTGACTGGTGCGCATGGTTGGCCGTTGTCGGTTGCTAATGACTAGAAATGACTGAGCATTGTACGGGTGAGATCTGTTTGCGTACAGGATTGCAGCCGGGCGTACCGGGGGAGGGTGGCGAAAGCCGGCAACCCCCCCGGGGGGCTCCTAAGATTCTTTGCTGATTTCGCTGATTTCGCTGGCTTTGTTGGCTTCGCCAGCTTCGCCAGCTTCGCTGACGTTACTGGTGTCGCTAACGTCGTTAGCCGCGGCTGCGGCTGCGGCGGCCGCAGCGGCCTCGCGGGCGCGGCGTGCCTCCTGAAACCAGTGCAGGGCGATCAACAATACGGTCGGGATGCCAAGCAGGGTGGTGATCAGGAAAAAGTTGTGATAGCCGAATTTCTCCACCATCACCCCGGAGTAGCCGCCGATCAGGCGTGGCAGCAAGAGCATGATCGAACTGAGCAGGGCGTATTGAGTGGCGGAGAATTTCAGGTTGGTCAGGCTCGACAGGTAAGCGACAAATGCTGAAGTGGCCATGCCTGAGCTGAAGTTGTCCAGCGAGATGGTGAAGATCAGCATCTGCAGGTTGGCGCCCATGTCTGCGAGCATCACGAACAGCAGGTTGGTGGCTGCCGAAGCTACGCCGCCGATGAGCAGGATCGGCAGGATTCCGAAGCGCACGATCAGTAAACCGCCCATCCCGGCGCCGACCAGGGTCATAATCAGGCCGAAAATCTTGCTGACTCCGGCGATCTGATCTTTGGTGAATCCCAGATCGATGTAGAACACGTTGGCCATCACCCCCATGACCGTGTCGGACATCCGATAGGTGGCGATCAGCCCCAGCAGCAGGAAGGCCTGCCAGCGATAGCGCAAGATAAAGTCGTTGACCGGTGTCAGTACTGGCGCCAGGCCGCGTCTACCCATGGCCGAGAGGCACAGGCTGGTCAGGATGATATAGAGGATCGCCCGCAGGAAGGCGCGATCTTCCAATAGCAGATCCAGCAGGCTGACACCGTTGAACAGCACGCTGGCGAAGTCGGTGTTGTAAAGCTGGGTAAACATCGCCGGTACGGAGATCAGCAGGATGATCAGCACGAATACCGACACCAGTTGATGCACAAAGCTGTAGCGCCCGGCCGACAGCTGAGTACGCAGGGGCACGGGGGGTTCACGCATAAGGATCGTGGTGAGCAGTGCCGGGATCATCAACACACCGAACAGGACGTAGGTGCCGGTCCAGGCCGCATGTTTGTAGTTGAAACCCGTGGAGCCGAAGCCTTCGGCAAAGAATAGGGCACCGGCGGTCGCCAGCAGTACGGCAACTCGATAACCGGACATGTACGCGGCGGCCAGCGCGGCCTGGCGGCTGTCTTCGGCAATTTCCAGGCGATAGGCGTCGATAGCAATGTCTTGGGTGGCGGAGGCGAAGGCGACGATCACCGCAATGGCTATCAGCCAGGACAGGTGCTTTTGCGGGTCGCAGAAGCCCATGCCGATCAGTCCGAGGATGATCAGTGATTGAGCGAGGACCAGCCACGAGCGACGACGCCCGAGTTTACCGAGCAGCGGCAGGCGCCATTGGTCGAGCAGCGGCGACCATACCCATTTAAAGGCATAGGCCAAGCCGATCAGGCTTGCGTAACCAATGGTTTCGCGGGCTACACCAGCTTCGCGCAGCCAGACCGAAAGCGTCGAGAACACCAGCATGTAAGGCATGCCGGCGGCGAAACCAAGCAGCAACAGTACGAGCGTCGAGGGGCTGGCATAGGCGGCGAGTGCGTCGCGCCAGGTTTTTGGGGGCATGGGCTGGAGTCTGCCTCAGATTGCGGAAACAAAGCGCGCACTCTAACCGCTGTGCTCTATCGGACGCCAGCCATGACGCTGAATATCAACACGATTGTTCAGGATGCTGATGCCTTCCATGCGCAAGCGTGCCCGCTGTTCATCGCCTGAAGGGCTGCCGGCCGGCAGGCTGAGGCGACCGCCGGCACCCAATACGCGGTGCCAGGGCAGTTTGGTATCGCCGGGCAATTGGCTGAGTGTGCGACCGACCCAGCGTGCGGCACGGCCCAGCCCGGCCAGTTCGGCCAATTGGCCATAACTCACCACTTTGCCCTCCGGGACTTGGGCAAGTGTGAGGTAGAGAGCTGTGCGTCGGATTTGTGCAGGGCTTTCACTCTCGTCGGGAGATTCAGTCACGTTCGTGCTTCCTGAAGGAATTCGTGAATTCGCCTGTAAGACATATCCCTGATAGGTCGATGAGAATTTAACTCGGTTGTGATGCTTGGGTCAGTCCTGGCTAAGGCTTTTGTCCATGGGGATAATGCCGGTTTTTTTTCGCAGGCTCGGGCCCTGTGTTCGCTTATGTTGTCCAGAGCCCTGCTGTGCCTCGTTGTCATCAGTTTGAACAGGACGCGTCACACCGCTTTTTGGTGTCACCCGATAACACTGGCGTTCTATCGTTCGAAAGCTGGGGGGTAAACCTTTTTCAGAGCATGTTCAGGGCAAAACAGACGGGCACAAAAAAACCCCGCTTTTGAGGGCGGGGCTTTTGCTGTATCAGGACAAGTTAGATAACTTGAACTTCTTCAGCTTGCATGCCTTTCTGACCGCGGGTAGCGATGAAAGAAACCTGTTGGCCTTCTTTCAGGCTTTTGAAGCCGTCGGACTGGATAGCTTTGAAGTGTACGAACAGGTCGTCACCGGATTGTGGAGTGATGAAGCCGAAGCCTTTTTCATCGTTGAACCACTTAACGGTACCAGTTTGGCGATTAGACATGGTGTATCTCCTTGGACAAAGTTAACTGCGACTCAGGAAAAGCCCTGGCCGAGACTGAGTGCAAAGAGCAGGAAAAATTCTTGGAGATGGTTGGATCGAAATTCAACATATCGTGTAGAGATTCTCAGTGACACAAGCAACACAGTGACGCCACCTTAACCCTTTTTCCGGAACGTGCCAATGGTCTTTATGAAGGTTTCTTTATTTTCGTGACTGACGGTGCCGCGTACGGGATCCGGGCCTGCGCTATTGCCGGGATCAGCGAGAAAAGCGCCCCGGTCTTTGAACCCGGCGGCGTGCCCCGGTAAGATGCCGGACAGAATTTTTCCACCTCGCTATTCAGGACACCCGCCATGAGCATCAAATCGGACAAGTGGATTCGCCGCATGGCGCAAGAGCACGGCATGATCGAGCCCTTTGTGGAGCGTCAGGTGCGCGGCGAAGGCGCTGACCGGGTGATTTCCTTCGGCGTATCGAGCTACGGCTATGACGTGCGTTGCGCGGATGAATTCAAGGTATTCACCAACATCAACTCGGCGACCGTTGATCCGAAAAACTTCGATGAGAAGAGTTTCGTCGACGTCAAAAGCGATGTGTGCATCATTCCGCCAAACTCTTTCGCGCTGGCCCGGACTGTCGAGTTTTTCCGCATTCCACGCAACGTATTGACCATCTGCCTGGGGAAAAGCACCTACGCCCGTTGCGGCATCATCGTCAATGTCACGCCGCTTGAGCCGGAGTGGGAAGGCCATGTGACCCTGGAGTTCTCCAACACAACGACCTTGCCAGCGAAGATCTACGCCAATGAAGGTGTGGCGCAGATGCTGTTTTTCGAGTCCGACGAAGAGTGCGAAGTGTCTTACAAAGACCGTGGCGGCAAATACCAGGGCCAGCTTGGTGTCACCCTGCCGCGTACCTGATTCAGGCATCTGACGAACAGTTGGAATTCTTGAGCGAGCAGGTACTCTATTGAGAGTACTGCTTCGGTTCGCGCAACGCGAGTCGGGCCATCGCTCAGGAGCGCCCTATGAAAATCGATCCGCGTATAAGTGCTGAGCTGGCGAGGCTTGAGCCCAATCAGGTCGGCATGCTTGCCTGGTCATTGCTGGCGCATCCGTCGGTCAACATGGCGGGCGGCATTCCTGGTCAACCCGACCCGGACACCCCGAACGAACAGCCTACCGAACCCGGTGAGCCCACCCTGCCGGATGAGCCACCTCCCGCTCCCGTAGCTTGATATCTCTCGCCAGAGAACTTTGTAGGAGCCGAGCTTGCTCGCGATAGAGACGCCTCGGTCAAGCTGACCGACCGCGTTATCGTTCATCGCGAGCAAGCTCGGCTCCTACAGGAGGCTGGGGGGTTATTTCAGGTTACCGCTGAGAAACTGCTTCAACCGCTCGCTTTTCGGATTGCCCAGCACCTCATCCGGCGTGCCTTCTTCCTCCACCAGACCCTGGTGAAGAAACAGCACCTGGCTCGACACCTTGCGGGCGAAGCTCATTTCATGGGTGACCATGATCATGGTCCGGCCTTCTTCGGCCAGGCCCTGGATCACCTTGAGCACTTCGCCCACCAGTTCCGGGTCGAGGGCCGAGGTCGGTTCGTCGAACAGCATGACTTCCGGCTCCATGGCCAGGGCCCGAGCGATGGCCACGCGCTGTTGCTGACCGCCGGAGAGGAACGCCGGGTATTGATCGGCGACCCGGGCGGCCAGGCCGACCTTGTCCAGGTAACGGCGGGCACGATCCTCTGCGTCTTTCTTGCTGACACCCAGCACCCGACGCGGGGCCATGGTGATGTTTTCCAGCACCGTCATGTGGCTCCACAGGTTGAAGTGCTGGAACACCATCGCCAGACGGGTGCGGATCCGTTGCAGTTCGGCCTCGTCGGCTACACGCATGCCATGCCGGTCTTTGATCATGCGGATCGACTGGCCGTCCAGGCTCATGGCACCGTCGTTGGGTTGCTCAAGAAAGTTGATGCAGCGCAAAAAGGTACTTTTGCCCGAGCCGCTGGCGCCGATCAAGCTGATCACATCACCGGTTTTGGCTTTCAGCGAAACGCCTTTGAGCACTTCATTGTCGCCATAGCATTTATGCAGGCCTTCAATGGTCAGTTTGTACATGGGGGCATGCATCCTTAAGGCGAAAGTAGGTAGCCGCTGCGATAGGCTTCGCGGCCAGCGACATGGGCGATCACCATGCCAGCGGTGGCCATGCGCCGCAACGAGCGGGCGTAAAGCAGCCCGGCGTTGTTGCAATGAATGGGCGTGACGCGGTCGTTGATCGGGTCGATGATCTCGGCGACCAGTTGCCCTGCCTCAAGGAACTCACCCGGCAGCGCGGCAAACACCAACAGACCGCCGACGGGTGTTGTTACTGGCTCGACGCCTGCCAGCGGAGTGGCCGGGTAGGGTAGCTCTGGCAGAGGCGCCGGTTCGCCGGCGATGGCGCCGAATTGCGTCAGGTAGTCGATAAGTGCCTGGCAATCCAGGCTGGCCAGCCCGTGATTGACATCACCCTGACCGCGCAGCTCGACGGTGACCGAAAAACTGCCCAGCGGAATCTTGAAATGCTCAGCGAAGCGTTCTTGCAACTGCCACCAGAGCAGGGTGAAGCATTCATCGAAGGACTGCCCGCCCGAGTCGGTGGCCAGCAGGCAAGCTTGGGCGCCGATATAGCGCGCCAACGGTTCAACCTGCGGCCAGGCTTCAGGAGTGGTGTACAGGTGGGCGACGGCTTCGAAATCGCAATGCAGGTCCAGCACCATGTCAGCATCGCAAGCCAGTCGTTGCAGGGTCAGGCGTTGGGATTGCAATTGAGTGCTGGCGGTTTGCCGGGCCAAAGCCTTGCGCAGACTGGTGCGAACCAGCCTGATGTTATGGTGAGGGTCATCGCTGAGCTGGTCTTCGATTTCGTTACCGACTTCTTCACTCAGGTCGACGAACCAGCGGTTGAAGTTCTGTCCGCTTTCCAGCTCATAGCGGCCCATCGGCACGTCCATCAGCACTTGTTCCAGGCCGACCGGGTTGGCCACAGGCACCAACACGATTTCGCTGCGCAGGCGGCCTTGAGCTTCCAGTTCGGCCAGGCGCAGCTTGAGGTGCCAGGCCACCAGCATGCCTGGCAGTTCGTCCGCGTGAAGAGACGACTGGATGTAGATCTTGCCTTCGGCCTGCTGCGGGCCGAAGTGGAAACTGTGGATCTGTCGTGCTGTGCCCGGCAGCGGGGCAAGCAAGTCATGAATCTGGTGGCGCATTGGCTCTTGTTTCCTGAAACAGAAGTCCTAGTGGGTAGGCCCGAGGAAGGCCAGCCATCGGCGTTCGGCGAGGCGGAACAAACCGACCAGCGCAAAGGTGACGCTCAGGTAGATCAGCGCGGCAATGCCGAACGATTGAAAGGTCAAAAAGGTCGCCGAGTTGGCGTCCCGCGCAATTTTCAATACATCCGGAACGGTCGCGGTAAAGGCCACGGTAGTCGAGTGCAGCATCAGGATCACTTCGTTGCTGTAGTAGGGCAACGAGCGGCGCAGGGCTGATGGCATGATCACATAGGCATAGAGTTTCCAGCCGCTCAGGCCATAGGCTTTGGCCGCTTCGACTTCACCGTGGGCCATGCTGCGAATCGCCCCGGCAAAAATCTCCGTGGTGTAGGCGCAGGTGTTCAGGGCAAAGGCCAGGATGGTGCAGTTCATCGCATCGCGAAAGAACGCATCGAGCACTGGTTGCGCGCGAACGGCGGCCAGGCTGTAGATCCCGGTGTAGCAGATCAGCAATTGGATATAGAGCGGCGTACCGCGGAACAGATAGGTGTAGAACTGCACCGGCCAGCGCACGTAAAGCTTGGGTGAAACCCGGGCGATGGACAGTGGGATCGACACCAGGAAACCAATGAAGATCGAGGCGCTGAGCAGCCACATCGTCATCGCCAGGCCGGTGATGTGGTAGCCGTCGCTATAGAGAAAGGGCTTCCAGTAATCCTGCAGGAGTTCGATCATCGCACGGCCTCCCGGGAGCCCGCCGCGTAACGCCGTTCGAGCCAGCGCAGGACGACGTTCGAAGCGCTGGTAATCAGCAAATAAATCAGTGCCGCCAGCACCAGGAAGTAGAACAGTTGATAGGTGCTTTTGCCGGCATCCTGAGCCGCCTTGACCAGGTCGGCCAGGCCGATGATCGACACCAGTGCGGTGGCCTTGAGCATCACCATCCAGTTATTGCCGATACCCGGCAGGGCGAAGCGCATCATTTGCGGGAACACCACGTAGCGAAAGCGCTGGCCGCGTTTCAAGCCGTAGGCGGTTGCGGCTTCCATCTGCCCGCGCGGCACGGCGAGAATCGCGCCGCGGAAGGTCTCGGTGAAGTACGCGCCATAAATAAAGCCCAGGGTAATGACCCCGGCGCTGAACGGATTGATCTCGATGTATTCCCAGTCCAGCGCTACGGTGAGACTGGTCAGCCAGGTTTGCAGGCTGTAGAAAATCAGCAGCATCAGCACCAGGTCCGGCACTCCGCGAATCAGCGTGGTGTAGAACTGGGCCGGAATCCGCAACAGCTTGACGCTTGAAAGCTTGGCACTGGCGCCGATCAGGCCGAGCAGAACGCTCACCAGCAGCGACAACACCGATAATTTGATAGTCATCCAGGTGCCTTGCAACAGCAGGGGGCCGAAACCCTTCAGGCTGAAGGCGGAAAGCCCGAGGGTCTGCAACAGTTCTTCGAACATGGATCCAGCCTTTGACAGTCAGAAAAGCGCCCACCTTTTCGAGGTGGGCGCCGGGCATTATTTGCCGCTGTACAGATTCATATCGCCGAAGTGTTTCTTCTGAATGGTGGCGTAGGTGCCATCATCGTGTAACGCTTTGATACCTTTATCGAGTAGAGCCTTGAGCTCTTTGTTACCTTTCGAGATACCGACAGCGGTTTTGGATGGCAACAAAGGATCGTTGACCGGTTTGCTGACTTCGTAGTTAGCACCTTGTGGCGACTTCAAAAAGCCCAATTCAGCTTGCAGCATGTCCTGGATCGAGGCATCGAGACGGCCAGATGTCAAGTCAGCATAGACCTGGTCCTGGTTGGCATAGGCCTGAGTGGTGACGCCAGCCTTGTCCAGCACAGCCTTGGCGTAGGCTTCCTGGATGGTGCCTTGCTCGTAGCCGACCTTTTTGCCTTTGAGCGAGGCAACATCGGAGATGCCAGAGCCTTTCTTGTACACCAGTGCGGTAGGGCCGGAGAACAGCTCGCTGGAGAAATCGATGACTTTCTCGCGGGCCTCGGTAACGGTCATCGACGAGATCACACCGTCGAATTTATTGGCTTTAAGGCCAGGGACCATGCCGTCGAAATCGCTTTCGACCCATTTGCACTTGACCTTCAGTTCGGCGCAGATCGCATTGCCCAGATCGATATCAAAGCCCACCAGGCTACCGTCAGCCGCTTTGGACTCGAACGGCGCGTAGGAAGGGTCAACACCAAAACGCAGCTCTTTATATTCTTTGGCCAGCGCGGAGCCGGCAGCCATGCACAACGCCAGTGCAGAAAGGGTCAGCAATGCTTTTTTCATTATTCAATCCCTAAAAACCAATATGAGCGCTTGTGGCGCATTAGTACTGTTACTGGAAAGCGTAAGACCCGTTAAAAGTAGCAATTTCCGAACCATAGTCCCGAACAAGTGTTTTAAAAGGCCGTTTTCGGGAGAATTATTGTTGTGGCGTGCCCGAAAACGGGCATGCCTGAATTGTTGCACCAAGTATGGACGAAAGGCTTGGTCGACATGCCAGAGAAGAGAGAATCCCAGGTCCTGCGCATCGCGCGCCCCTTGTGGGAGCGAGCTTGCTCGCGATGGACGTTAACGATAACGCGTGTTTTCTGAATAAACGCGTTGCCCTTGAGTCCATCGTCGGAACGCCGCCCGGAGCAAGCTCGCTCCTACAGGGGCACCAACGTCAGCCGTGTATTGCCGTAGACCTTATCGAAGTTCTGCGGCTGCATCGGGAAGCTCATGTATTGGCCCTTGAGCGACGAATCGATACCGTCGATGTAATGCGGGCTGGCCGGGTTACCGGATTGGCCGGTGCTGTTGAGGCCCATCATCGGTTCCGCCTGACCGAAGTCGACGATGAAACGCATGGCCGGGATCAACGTGGTATTGAAGTCCTGTCCCCAATGGTAGGCGGCAGTGTTCAACGTGGTGTGATCGCCGCCCGCCGGCATTGGACCGCGCACGGTTTGGCCGCTGGCGTTTTTCCACTCGTAGCGGTGCAGTTTGCCCCACTGCCAGGCTTTGTGATCGGCGCCCATCTGGCTGTCACCGGCGGTCATCGCCGCCGCGAGGCTGCGGGCGAGGATAGTCGGTTTGTCTTCCTTTTGCGGCGTGCGGGTGTCGTCCCAGAATGGACTGTCTTCGCGACCAAGCAGGTGGTCGGCTTGAGCCGAGTAGGACAGATTGCCGTTGGCGACGAAGGCTTTCCAGGCCGGGCTGGATTCCGGGCCCAATTCGTCGAGGAAGATTTGCTTGGTGCTTTCTTGCAGGAACAATTCGTAGATCGCTGCATCAGCCGAGGTCGGGCTGAGTTTGCCGTCGAACGCCATTAAGCGGCTGTAGGCCTCGCGAGCCTTGTTACGTTCAGCTTCGGGCAGCGCGTCGATGGCCTGTTTGAGTGGCTGGGACATGCCCGGCGCTTCGAACATCTTCTTCAGTTTGGCGGCGAAGGTGGTGGTCTGGTCGTACTGCATGGCGATCATACTGCGGGTGTCGTGCTTGCCGGCACCTGCCAGTTCGGCGATGCGTTCGCCGCGCTCCGGGTAGTACCAGGAGTTGGACAACTGCATGCCATAGCCGTGAGGAATGATCCGTTGGTTAGCGGTGCCGAGCCAGCCTTGAGCCGGGTTCTGGTCATAGGGATGCAGCATCGGGTCGGCATAACCGTCCCAGTCATAGCGACCTTCCCAGCCTGGCGATGGCAGCAAACCCTCACCTTCGCGGCGGTTCGGGAAACGGCCGGTGACTTGCCAGCCGATATTGCTCGCATCGGCGAACACCATATTCAGGGCAATAGCGCGGATCTCACGGCTGGCGTCGGAGGCTTTTTCGACGTTCTGCGCACGGGACAAATCGAAGAACGCGTCCAGGCTCTTGTCGTCCTTGAGGTCCGGCATTTGCAGCGCCAGGCCATAACCACTGCTCAGGGTCGTGCCTGGCGTGCTGTTGAGCAGCGGGCCGTGGCGGGTTTCGTACACGACTTCGCGAATCGGTCGCTGACCTTTGACGAAGTAGGTTTCGTTACGAACGATTGCCGGCTGCCATTTGCCACCGACTTCGTAATAGAGCGCATTGCCCTGGCGTTTGAGTTTTTCGAGGAACAGGTCCTGATTGTCACCCATGAGCATGGTCATGCTCCACGCGACCTTGCCGTTGAAACCGGCGATGATGGCCGGGATCCCGGCGACTGACACGCCAGCGGCCTGGTATTTCGGCGCGCGCAGCTGCACGTAATTCCACAGCGAGGGCACGGCGATCGGCAGCTGGCTGTCACTGGCGAGCAGGCTTTTACCACTGCGGCTGCGCTGTGGCGCGATAGCCCAGTTGCTTGAAGCCGTGACGCTCAGCAGGTTCAGGTCGGAGAGTTGACCGGTGACTTTGGTGATGTCGGCCAGGCCCGGGATTTGTCCGTCGAGGTTCAGGCCCTTGAGCTTTTCGGCTTCGGCGAAAGGCAGCGGTTCATCTGGATAGGACGGGGTCAGCCAGGCGAGCTTGTCGGCACCGACTTTCTGTGCCAGTACCAGCGAGGAGATTTCTTCCTGCAGGTTCGCCGATTGGCTGAAGTTCAGCAGGCAAAATATCAGTGCCGAATCTTCCGGTTTCCAGTATTCGGGTTTGTAGCCTGAGGCGGCCAGGTCTGGCGGCAGTTTGTCGCGGTAGCGGAACAGGTAAGCGTTGACGCCACGTGCATAGACTTCGAAGAAACGTTTGATACGCGGCGAAGCGGCGTTATAGAGCTCGCCGGCGCTTTTCTTCAGATTGACCGCACGCATGAAACGGTCGGCTTCCAGCACGTCGGGGCCGGACATCTCGGCCAGACGCCCCTGAGCCAGCAAGCGCATGGTAACCATCTGGGTGATGCGATCACTGGCGTGCACGTAACCCAGGGTGAACAGCGCGTCGTGGAAGCTGTTGCTCTCGATCAGCGGCATGCCCATGGCATTGCGGCGCACCGAAACGTTCTGCGCTAGCCCTTTGAGCGGCTGCACGCCAGAAGTGGGTGGCAGGGTGTCCTGAGTGTTCCAGGTCTGACAACCGGTCAGGCTTAGAACACCGGCCACTGCTGCGGCAACGCCGAGCCGGGGAAGAAAATGTGTGAAGGCTGGCGAGGCCATGGCAAAGCTCCTGCGGAGGGTAGTGCTGATAAAGGCGCTACGTTAGTGAGCAGGAGGATGCCGCGCAAGAAGGGCGCGGATCTTATTTCAAGATTTGTCTGATAAATGATCGTTCCCACGCTCCCGCGTGGGAATGCAGCCCGTGACGCTCTGCGTCGCAGTAGCGCACGCGGAGCGTCCAGTGAGGCATTCCCACGCAGAGCGTGGGAACGATCCCGGTCCTCAGGATTTAGGTGGATTGATCCGCGCCGCAATGGCATACGCGCGCGCGGTCGCCGGGCGATCCTGGATGTGGTTGAACCAGCGCTGCACATTGGGGAAGTCTTCCAGGTTCTGGCTTTGCCACTTGTGCGAGACGATCCAGGGGTAGATTGCCATGTCGGCAATGCTGTATTCGGATCCGGCAACGAAGTTGCGGTCGGCCAGTTGCTTGTCGAGGACACCGTACAGCCGGGCGGTTTCGTCGATATAGCGCTTGATCGCGTAGGGGATTTTTTCCGGGGCGAACTGGCTGAAGTGATGATTCTGCCCGGCCATCGGCCCCAGACCGCCCATTTGCCAGAACAGCCATTGCAGGGTTTGCTGCCGACCGCGCAGGTCCTTGGGCAGGAACTTCCCGGTTTTTTCTGCCAGGTACAACAGAATCGCCCCAGACTCGAACAACGCCTGCGGAGCGCCGCCATCAGCAGGTTGCTGGTCGACAATGGCCGGAATCTTATTGTTAGGGGAGACTTTCAGGAATTCGGGTTTGAACTGCTCATCCTTGCTTATATTCACCGCATGCACGTTGTACGGCAGGCCGGCCTCTTCCAGAAACAGCGAGATTTTGTGGCCGTTGGGGGTGGTCCAGTAATACAGGTCGATCATGGAGTTCTCCAGGTGAGGGGTGTCTACGGACAGCAAACTCCGGCATTAGGTCGTCCTGTTTGCTTTCGATGGCTTGCCTGCAGGAGGAGGTGATGTTGAAGTGCGGGAATTTCAATGACCCCGCAGGAGAAAAGTCGGCATGGAGCTCAAGGCAAGCGCGGCGCTGATTCTGATCGATCAGCAAAAAGGCATTCATCACCCCAGGCTCGGGCGGCGCAACAACCCGCACGCCGAGGACCGGATGGCTGAGTTGCTGGCTCATTGGCGCTGTACTGCGCGGCCGGTGATTCATGTACAACATTTG
The DNA here is from genome assembly GCF_059418545.1 of Pseudomonas sp. GW821-FHT07G10. Taxonomy (NCBI): domain Bacteria; kingdom Pseudomonadati; phylum Pseudomonadota; class Gammaproteobacteria; order Pseudomonadales; family Pseudomonadaceae; genus Pseudomonas; species Pseudomonas sp. GW821-FHT07G10. Next base: position 292,413 of record NZ_JBWKQB010000004.1, read on the forward strand.
TCCCGTTCACCAGACTCGGTGTTCTGGCCGGAGCAGTCAGGTGTCGAGTTTCAGGAGCGATTTGTGCCATTGCCAGGCGAACAGTTGATCCAGAAACAAGTGCCGGATGCGTTTTGCGGGACGGCTTTAGAGACGGTCTTGCGTGAGGCAGGGATAGAACAACTGATCATTGTCGGTGTGGCGACCCATAATTCGGTCGAGTCCACTGCGCGCACGGCTGGCAATCTGGGGTTTCAAACCTGGGTCGTGGAAGACGCGTGTTACACCTTCGACAAGGCCGATTATTTTGGCAAGGTGCATTCAGCCGAGCAAGTGCATGCAATGTCGCTGGGCAATCTGCATGGCGAGTACGCCACCGTCGTCAGCGTGGCGCAGATCCTGTAGGAGCGAGCTTGCTCGCGATGAACGATGACGCTGTAAGCCTGATACACCGCGGCGGCCCTATCGCGGGCAAGCCCTGCTCCTGTGTGTGAGAGATCCCTGTATGGGCTTGCTCGCGATGGCGATTTAACAAACGAAGAAAGTATCCGCCCGGAGCATCAAGCGCCGTGGCATTTCTTGAATTTTTTGCTGCTGCCACATGGGCAAGGGTCGTTGCGGCCGACGTCTTTCAACGCATTGCGCACAGGCTCCTGGTGGGCGTGACCGCAATTGGGGCCGTGAACATGACCATGGTCGTGATCATGGTGGTCGTGGTGATCATGATCGTGGTTGCAGTCAGGGCCATGGACATGGGGTTCTTGAGTCATTGAGGTCACTCCGGAATAAAATCGGCGGGAATTATCTCGCCATTACGCGCCAGGTGCACGTCATAGCCGATGAATAATCCGGTTTCCAGTTCACCTTCCAGCCGATAAGGGATGGGGCGCTCCGGTTTTCGCAGGAGTTTTACCACCTCGCGCACCTGCGGCCAGAGGTTGGTGCGGATCGGAACCTTGAAATAGCCGCTGCTTTTCGGCTCCACGGTGAACCACTCTGAATACTCACCGTCGGCCAGGAGAATCTGGCCCAAGTGAATCCGGTAAACCAGGCCGCGCACAATCAGGCTGGAGTCGTTGGGGTTGTCGATGCGAAAGTGCAGACGAAATTTTTGCTCTAGAAGCTTGGCCCTGACCACTTCAACCTTGATCAGGTGAACCTGAGGATCGAGCCTGTCGTCGCTAAACCAGGATGCGCAGCCGGAAAGCGTCAGCACCATGAGCAGACCAATTGTCCTTATTGTTCGAAACTCAGTGACCATGACATTACTCCCTGTGAGACCCCAGTCCAGCAATCGGTGCGGCGGGGTTGGGGGGTGGTCCACTTTGAAACTTAGCTGACGGTGTAACTTGAACAGCACTTCTTGAATTTCTGACCGCTGGCACAGGGACAAGCGTCGTTGCGCCCGGCCTTGAGCTGCACGGTGGGGTCGATGAAGTACCAGTGGCCGCTGTTTTGCACGAACGAGGAGCGTTCGCGGTGGCTGTGTTCACCGGTGCTGTCGTGCCAGCGCGCGGTAAAGGTCACGAAAGCGTGTTCGGGTTGGCCACCAAATACCTCGGAGCTTTCCACGTCTAAACCCAACCAGGTGCTTTGGGCGCTCCAGTCACTGATCGATTGACGATCCAGGCCTGCCTGCTGCGCGGGCAGGGTGGTCGCTACCAGATAGTCCACCAGGCCCAGTACATAAGCGCTGTAGCGCGAGCGCATCAAGGCCTCGGCGCAGGGGGCGGGGTGGCCTGCATGATAATGGCCGCAGCAGGCATCCAGCAGGTTGCCGCTACCGCACGGACAAATCGAGGTACTCATCGCATTACCACCAATATTTGCCGAAATTTTCCGGATTGGCCCAGAACCGGGCATTCAGCCAGTCGGGCACTTGTTTGTATTCAAGCAGATCGTAGGTGAACAGAGTCAGCTCCTGCTCGTTGCGCTGGAAGCGTTCGCTGGCTTGCAGCGCCAGGGAGAAAAAATCGGTTTCCTGCCAGCCACAAGCTGAAAGATCCGCCAGTACGGCGATGCGGCTGGCATTGAGGTTGCGAATCCCGCCCAGCAGATTCAGGCCATCGCGCTTGGGCAAATGCTCCAGGCAATCGACTGCCAGTGCCAGGTCGAAGCGGCGCGCCGCCAGTTCTGCTGGCAGAGGGCCGGGCGCGGCTTGTGCCACACACGTTTCCGGATGCGCCAGCCGGAATGCTTCCAGCGCCGGGAAATCGCTGGCGCCGATCAGTAACAGATGCTGCGGCGCATAGCGATCGAGCAAAGCGGCAAGGGCTTGCTGGGGTGTGCGCGAAGAAATACCTGCGGTCATCGAAGATCCTCAATCAGAACTGCAAAGACTAGCGTGCCCGAACGCTGGGGCCTAGTGGCCTGCGTGGTTAGTTCTGTCAGTCAACTTCGGCGCCACAAGCCCCAATCCTGCGTTGCTGTTCCTCGTCTGGCCGCCGGCCTCCTGCGTTCAGGAAGAATTTTCATCGCCCTCTGGCTTATCCTTCGTGGAAGTCGGTACTGTGCACGCAAAGAATAATTCACAACGGGGGAGCGTATGAAGGTGTTATGGGGGCTGGGGAAATTTTTGACCTTGCTGTTCTGGCTCGTGGTAGTGGTCAACCTGCTCAACCCATTGATCAAACCGTTCCATCTATTGGTCAATCTGGCCGGTAGCCTGTTGCTGCTGACGCATCTTCTGGAACTGGTGCTGTTCAATGGCAGCCTGAAAGGTCGTGTCCATCCCTGGCGTGATCGCTTACAGATTCTGCTGGTTGGCATTTTTCATCTGCAAACCGTCCCGGCCCCGGCCAGCCTGGAGGCCAATCATGCGTAATCTCTGTCTGCTGGCCGCTTTGGTTAGCCCTCTGACCTATGCCCAAGTGGTAACGGTCGAAACCAATACCATGATGCGTTTGCCGAACACCACCAGTGCCCTGCAACTGGAACGGCTGGACGTCGCCGATTACGGCACCCTGCTGATTCCCTCCAACGTGACCGAAGTGACGGTCGGCGAACTGCATCTGGGACGCGAAGCGCGAATCGCCATCGTACCCGGTGAGCTAAGCCTGCAGTTGAAGGTCAGCCATGCCCAATTGGGCAGTGGCAGCCAGATTACATCCCGTGGTGCGCCGGGTACTTACCTTAAGGCAGCAAAGCCTGGGCGTAACCTCAATCTGCGGATCAACTCGCTGAATGCTCAAGAGTTGTCAGTGGATGCACGCGGCGGTGCCGGTGCGCCGGGTTACTTCGGCCTGGATGGCGCCAATGGTCAGGCCCCCGGTTGTGCCTGGGGGCAGGCCGGTCGCGGCGCCGATGGCGATAACGGCGGCGATGGTCATCCCGGGGCCGCCGGTGCGCAAGTACGCGTGGAGTTGCCCAAGGACTATCCGGGTGCGCAGATCAAGGTCCTGGTCGACGGTGGCGCCGGAGGATTGGCTGGCGCCGCTGGCAAGCCAGGTGCGGGCGGCAAGTCCAAAGGCTGCATTGTTTACCGGACCGATGGCGGTCAGAGCGGACGTCCCGGCGTTGAAGGCCAACCAGGGCCTGCCGGTAACGCGGGATCGGTGACGGTGCAGCGGTTGTAGCGGTGTTATTGAGAATCTGATCGTTCCCACGCTCTGGACTGCACCCCAAAGGTTAGACATAACCGATGGGGTGTTTCATGGGGAAGTACACAGAGCAGGCGAAGCTTTCAGCGGTGCAGGATTACTGCTCCGGTAAAGCAGGGCTTAGAGATGTAGCACATCGTCACGATGTAGATTTTTCTTCGTTACGCCAATGGGTCGCCGCTTATCAGGTGCATGGTGCTGCCGCTTTAGAAGCAAAAAAGGTGCAGCACTACAGCGCCGAATTCAGGCTGTCTGTCTTGAAGCGTATGCGTGAGGAGCAGCTTTCCTATCGCCAAGTGGCCGCATTGTTTGATATTCGGAAATTCAACATCGTCGGCGACTGGGAGCGCCGTTATGATGAGGGCGGTGCAGATGCCCTATTCAGGCAGCCCAAACGAACTGGATTTCAGAGAAAAATGCCAAAGCCGATTTTACCCGTCCAACCCCAGTCGTCAGATG
>NZ_JBWKQB010000005.1:0-231649 GCF_059418545.1 Pseudomonas sp. GW821-FHT07G10
TCTGTTAGTCAACTTCGGCGCCAGCAGCCCATATCCTGCGTTGCTGTTCCTCGCCATAGCGGGCTATGACTCGTCACGGCGCCTTGGCTCTGGGCCGCCGGCATCCGAATTTGAGCTAACGAACTAGCCACACAGGCCACTAGCAGAGCGTAGAGGCAAAGAAGCCGCGAGCATCGCGCAATCGGCTCTGAGGGACAATGATCTGCGTCATTCTTGTGTGGAGCTGCCCGATGTCGGCCGCTGATGGTTATGTCCGGTCAGGTAAATCCCTTGGCTCGACGTGTTTTCCCGTCGGGCCTAGAATGAATGCCTATTTCTTGGTGGTCTGTTTGTCATGCCTTCTGAATGCCAGCTATTCGGCACCCTTGGTTGCCATCTCTGTGAACTTGCCGAAGCCGAAGTGATGCCCTTGGTCGAGCGCGGTTTGTTGGTGGAACTGGTCGACATTGCCGAAAACGAAGCATGGGTCGAAGACTACGGCTTGCGTATCCCGGTCCTGCGACGTATCGATACCGGTGCCGAACTGGATTGGCCCTTCGATGCCGAGCAGGTCGTAGCTTTTTTGCGTTGATCAATACTGGCTCTGCGCTTGTCGATCCTTCTGTAATCCGTTGGCGAGAGACGTAATATTCGGTTACTGTATGTCTATACAGCTGTCGAGTGTTCTGCCATGTCTCTCAGCTGGCGAATCAAGAAAACAGAGGGATATCCCATGGTCAATGTCGAACAATTGAAGAGCAGCGTGAACCGGATGTCCGCTGACGTCGTCCGCGAGGCCGTGCTCGAATTGCGTCTGGATGGTCTGGTCACGGAAGGGAAAACTCCCTTCAACAAGCTGCACTTCAATACTTGCTTCGCTGAAATCGAAGCCTTGTTTCAGCGCGCGGGTTACCACCGGCAGCTGGATGTGGTGGGTTATCAGGGGGTGTTGTATGCGCTTTATGATCCAGGACGCTGGGAGGCTGTTGATGTACTGCGCTGGCTCAAAGAGTTTACCGAAGCCGCGGCGCAGCCCGGGATGACTCATGCCTGAGGGCCGTGAGTTGCCTGTGCCCGAAACTCTCCTAGGTTCACTTGCGCCCTTGCTGGATAATGCCTGCCTGCACTAATGCTCAGAGCCTTTGTATGTCTACGCCATCTTTTAACGCTGCACAGAATCAAGCGAGTACGTTGTATCTGCCTCCGGGCTCATGGCCGACCGTGCTCGAGTGCCTGTGTGAACACTTTCGTGCTATCAGCCGCGAGCAATGGCTGGACCGGATCGCTCGTGGGCGCGTTCTGGACGGCAATGGTGTAGCGATTACCGTTGGCTTGCCATACAGGGAAGGTCTGCGGATACATTATTTTCGTGAGGTGCCTGACGAAAAACCGATCCCGGTGCTGGAGTCGATTCTCTATGCCGATGAGCATCTGGTCGTTGCGGATAAACCGCACTTTCTACCGGTCACCCCGGCGGGTGAGTATGTTGAACAGACCTTGCTGCGACGTCTGATCCGTCGTCTGGATAACCCGCATTTGGTGCCGTTGCATCGAATCGACCGGCATACGGCGGGGCTTGTGTTATTTTCGGCCAATCCCGAGAGCCGTTCGGCTTATCAGTCGTTGTTTCCTACCCGCAAAATCGAGAAACGCTACGAGGCTATTGCCCGAGCTTTGCCGGAATTGTCATTCCCATTGGTTCACAAAAGCCGATTGGTCGATGGCGAACCCTTCTTCCGCATGCAGGAAGGCTCTGGGGTCAGCAACACCGAAACGGCTGTCGCGGTCAGTGAAAAAAACGGTGAGCTTTGGCGTTACGCGTTGTCTCCCGTCACAGGTAAAAAACACCAGTTGCGGGTGCACATGAGTGCGTTGGGGGCGGGTATTTGTAATGACCCGTTCTATCCCGATGTCCTCATGGATGCCGAAGATGACTATGCAAACCCGCTGAAGCTGCTGGCTCAAGGTTTGCGCTTTATCGACCCGCTGACGGGGCAGGGGCGTCATTTTGAAAGCGAAATCACCTTGCAGTGGTGATTCCCGGTAACGGTTGCGTCAGGTTATTGAGGCGCTGATCGGGGCTTTTTTCCCCGTAAAAACGATAAAACCCGCACAAGGCGGGTTTTATCTATATCTGACTGTAGCCGTTGGGCTTACAGGTCTTTAACGGTACGAACCTGATTTTTGTTGATGCGGGTGCGTTTGCCGTCAAGCTGTTCGAACTCGTAGAAACCCGAATCCTTATCGAATCTGGGTGTGTCGACAGACTGGATTTCACGGCCGTCATTCAGAGTGATCACAGCGGGCGATGCGCAACCGGCGAGCGTGGCGAGACCCAGTGCAAGCATCAGGGTGGCGAGTGTCCGTTGAATCATTTGGTGTCTCCGAATTGAATATTTTTGATTACTGATTTGAGACGTATACAACGCGCGCAAGCTCCTTGGCTAGCGTCAATCCGACACGCTGTTGTGCTGGCGTAACAGCTCAGGGGTATTCAAATTGGCCAGACGTTGATCGTTTTCGGGGCACTGCAAGGCGTTGGCTCCCAGCCTGCGCATGAGTCTGCCCGGACTGCGTTCACCGTCATCCCAAGCGCTTTGGAAAGCAGCCGCGAGCGCCGTCGGGATAATGCACAGCAGTGGTTCCCAGTGCTCCCCATGGCGCAGCATCAGCGGTTTGTCCGGATGCTGACTGGCGGTTTCGCGCATTGCGTTCAGCAGACTGGCATCAATTTGCGGTACGTCGCAGGGCAATACCAGCAGATGAGTATGTCGAGCAACCGCCAGCCCTGCGCGAATACCGGCCAGTGGGCCAGGGAACTCGTCGCTGTCGTCCTGGACCAATTGGTCGGCAAAGGGCGCGTATTTATCCTGGTTGCGGTTGCAGGAGATGATCAGATCATCACTCAACCCGCGCGTCTTGCGGTGCAGATGAGCAATCAATGGCTGGCCCTGCCACTCCAGCAAACCCTTGTCCTGACCGCCCATGCGTTGCCCGCGCCCGCCCGCCAGGAGGAGAATGGAGCAGGGCGGCAGTTGAGTATTCGAATTCATGAAGCGTCTCCGCAGGGGCAGCGAAACAGGACGCTGTGATATAACACCGGGCTGTTTCTCCTACAACTGGATCGAGCCTATGAAAGCCAAGGCTGATGTACCTTTTGCACCGTTGAACATCGCGGTGTTGACTGTCAGCGACACCCGCACCCTGGAAACCGATACTTCCGGACAGGTCTTCGTCGACCGTCTGAGCGCCGCTGGCCATAACCTGGCCGCGCGGGTTCTGCTTAAAGATGATCTCTACAAAATCCGCGCGCAAGTCGCGACCTGGATAGCCGAAGACGTCGTGCAGGTGGTGTTGATTACCGGCGGTACCGGGTTTACTGGCCGCGATAGCACGCCGGAAGCGGTCAGTTGCCTGCTCGATAAACAGGTTGATGGTTTCGGCGAGTTGTTCCGGCAGATTTCGGTCGCGGACATTGGCACTTCAACCGTGCAATCGCGGGCCTTGGCCGGATTGGCCAATGGCACGCTGGTGTGTTGCCTGCCAGGCTCGACCAATGCAGTTCGCACCGGGTGGGACGGGATCCTCGCAGAGCAACTGGACTCGCGGCATCGGCCGTGCAACTTTGTCCCGCATCTGAAGCAGGCCGCACCCTGTGAATCCCGTGGATAAGCCGGGCAAGACCGGAGCCTTGATGCCGGTCGAAGACGCGTTGGCGCGCTTGCTGGCCATGGCTCAAGCCTCGCCGATTCGCGAGTGCGAGCAGCTGCCATTGGCACAGGTTCAAGGCCGGGTTTTGGCTGAGGATTTGATTTCGACCCTGGATCTACCGCCCTGGCCTAACAGCGCGATGGATGGCTATGCGTTGCGCCTTGCCGACTGGAACGCAGACGCGCTGGCGGTCAGCCAGCGGATATTCGCAGGTCAGGCACCAGAGCCGTTGGCACCGGGCACCTGTGCGAGGATCTTCACCGGCGCTCCCGTGCCCGCAGGGGCCGACTGCGTCGAGATGCAGGAAAATGCTGAAGTGCTGGCCGATGGATGTGTGCGCTTCACCGAAACACTGCGCGCGGGACAGAATATTCGTCCACAAGGCCAGGAAACTACTGTCGGTGAACAGGTGTTGTCGGCGGGCACTCGCCTGGGACCGATCGAGCAAGGTTTGGCTGCTTCCCTGGGCTGTGCGCAGCTGAATGTGATTCGCCGGGTGCGGGTGGCCGTGCTGTCTACTGGTGACGAGCTGATCGAGCCAGGACAACCGCTTGGGCCAGGGCAGATCTACAACAGTAATCGCGTGCTGCTGTGCAGCTGGTTGCAGCGCCTGGGTTGCGAAGTGGTTGATGCCGGAATCTTGCCTGATGATCTACCGACCACCCGTAACCGACTCGCTGAGTTGGCAGATGTTGACCTGATCCTTTCCACGGGTGGTGTATCGGTGGGAGAAGCGGATTTCCTCGGCGTCGCCCTGCGTGAAGAAGGTGAGCTGGCGCTTTGGAAACTGGCTATCAAACCCGGAAAACCGCTGACTTTTGGACACTTTAGAGGCGTGCCGGTGATCGGTTTGCCGGGCAATCCTGCGTCGACCCTGGTGACGTTTGCGTTGTTGGCCCGGCCTTATCTGTTGCGCCGACAGGGGGTGGTGAAGGTGCAGCCGTTGCAGTTCCAGGTGCCAGCAGGGTTTGTCTGGCCCAAACCGGGCAACCGTCGAGAGTACCTGCGAGGGCGCCTGGAGCATGGGCGAGCAATCATCTATAAAAATCAGAGCTCCGGGGTATTACGCAGTGCGGCCTGGGCCGAGGGATTGGTTGAAGTGCTGGAGGGGCGCACGCTGGCTGAGGGCGACTGGGTGAACTTCATTCCGTTGAGTGAAGTGCTGGGGTGAGCCTTGGCGGCTCAACCGGGCCCGGCCTGAACAGGGCCGGGCGCAGTAATAGTCTGGAGCGGGCTAGCGGATCAGCGCTTGCAGAAGTTGACCGAAACGGCTGTTGGAAATCCAGGCCAGAAGAGTAATCAGCATCAGCAGCGCTGCTGCTACAGCCGAGCAGGCGAGCATGCCCTTGATGGATTTAGCGTTGCCAGGCGATTTATCGAGACCGTCGTGCATATATTCCGGGCGAGCAACCATACGGCGGGCGTTTACATCGCTGGGTAACGCGCTCCTCTGCAGCTGATCGATAGTCGGGTTTGAGCCCCTTGAGAGCTTCTCATTGTTCATGTCCATGCACTTCCTTGTGTGAGGCGTCGTTCGCGCGAAAAACAATGGCTTACGAAGCTTACGAACGTTCTTCGATTACCTCATTCAGGTCAATTAAGCCGATTCGCAGTGTGCTGTCAGAAAATTTACCGGAGGATGGGCGGCTTGATTCGATAGCTGTCGGGATGATCAATAATCGGTTAGTCATCGAGGCTGATGATCGATCCGCTCCGACATGCCAGCCATTGCGCGCTGCCCTTCCTGGCCTGGATTCAGTGCCGGAGAAAAGCCCCGTGCGTCGTTGCTGATGAACAGTGCCAGGCCCTGAGTTTTCCTGAACTTCCAACAGACGGTCGGCCAGTTCCTGGGGCTGAAACTTGATCGATTTCAGCGAGTGACGATGCTGGACCCAGATGCTGGTCAATGCGGCCAGATTCAATGCCACCAGTCGAAGGGTGCTGGCTGCGCAGCAAACCTTCGTCGAACGCCCCGCGCGCGCCCCGGTAAGGCGTAAATAGACGAAGCACGCGCGGTGATCGGGGCCACGTCGACACTGCACAGTTAAAAGTGCGCAGTTTCTGGCCCGACGGCTGGCAGGCTTGTCGACAGGGGTACGCTCTGCGTGACTTTGGCCATCTGGGTGATTTCCACCTGCAACTTATCCTTGCCGACCAGGTCGTCGGCCAGCTTCTGCGAAAACGGCCAGTAGTTCAGTTCGGCAGTCAAGGTGAGCGGCCCGACGGCGTCGGTCGGCACCATGAAGGAGAACGCCCGAATATCGTAGCCCTTGGGCAGAATGCGGTTATCCGAGAGAATTTGCGTGGCATTCCAGACATCGACGTCCAATTCTTTGCCGTCCTTGTCGCCCATGTGCACTTTGAAGTTTCGCGTGTCCTCCTCGGTCTTACCGTCCTTGATCGAGCCCAGCCGATAGAGCTCGCGACCACTGGCATCGAGCACCCGGAAATCGATCCACATCTCCCGTCCCTCCGGAAAGCCGGTCGGCAGCTTGTGCCCGGCGCCGACATTGGCAACTTTGACAGCTACCGAGGTGTATTGCCCGGGAATGATGGCTGCCGGCAGTTGCTGGAACTTTATTTCCCCTGCGCGCGCGAGCATGTCGCGCGAGTGTTGCGCGCCCTCTTCCTGACCAAGATGCTTGAGCACCATAGAGTTGGCTCCGCTGAACCAATGCGAGGCGACCTGTTCGCGGTCTGGCCCCATGATCGCGGCCTTACCCGCAAAACTCGACATATGGCAGCTCTGGCAGGTTTTATCGTCAAGGCTGTAGGAGCTCTCCTGCCATTCGTCATAGGTGCGCTCGACCGCCACACTGCTGAACGGGTGCGTGACGTTGTGGCAGGTGGCGCAAAAGTCCGAGCGCGTGTGCAGAGGGGAATACACGGTGTCGTGATAGGGCGAAACGGCGTCTTTACGCGGGCCGAACTTAGTCGGTTTACCGTGCGCTCGAGGGCTCAAGACATAGGCGCCGTTATCGAGGCCCGTGCGGGCACTGATGTTGTGGCAGGTCTCGCAATCGACCCCAGGCATCGGATGATTCTTCGCGCTGTCTTCAATCGAGGAGCGGTTGAGTTCCGAATTGATCTGCCCGGTCGTGAGACCGATCGGGGTATGGCAGCCGGTGCAGAAGTTATCGACCTTGCCCCCGGTGGCCGAGCTCGCACGCTTGAGCAAGGCCCGATAGATGGGTTCATCCCAGGCTTGGGACATCATCGACGAGCGCCACTGCTTGTAGATCTCCGTATGGCAAGCGCCACATATCTGGGCATTGTCGAAGTCCTTCACATTCAAAACCAGGTTGCCAGTGGTATTGGCCCGATGCGGAAAGAACGGCATACCGCCATTCACATGCATGAGCTTGGAGCGTGCCGGCTCCAGCCACTTTTCATTACCTTGATTGTCATTGCCCTGAGGTTCGTCGGCCGCAACCAGCGTTACCGTCAGCAGGCCGGCTAGAAAGCACAAAAAACGGCGAACTAAAGGTCTGTGCCTGGGCGAGTGTTTGCGTATAGGGTTAAAGCGCAAACCTGCACGCACCACGAAAAACGGCATGAACAATACCGTCAGCGAAATATTCAAGTCGATAATGCTTGGCCTGACATTCTCCGGTACATTGAATAAGGCCGCGAAAGAGCCGGCGCACATCATCCATAGAATAATCAAAGCCAATAACAAGTGCAGCGCTACCTGCAATAACGTGTGTTTATGGTGGTTCATGAAAGTTTCCCCAAGACGATTGCAGAGGGTGACCGCAACACGTCTATTGAGTTGACAGAGGTACTTCATGATTCATGCCGATGGTTATATGTAATCACTCAATGGGGCACTTACAACTCCCCGACTCTCCACCTTTCATGAACGGGACAAACTCACTCAGCAATTACTCTGCCAGCATTGTGACAAAATATGCGTGACAGCCTGAAAGCCCCGTAAACACTGGCTTGAACCTGAAGTGTTGGGTTCATCAAAACGCGAATACTGCTGGGTAATGGCACCCATTAGTGGGGGGGGTATACCGAAGTTGGGGGAGTGTGTGACCGCTCTTTCTGCCCGTCGCTGCTCATCTCCGCCCGGCAGGCTTTTAAACTAACGAATGACTCGCTCGACACACAATATTTTAAAAAAATTGACTACTAAAATTTTCCATTGCAGCTAGAGTGAATCTAGGTAGCCGCCACACTGTGACAGGAGGGCATTTCAATTCAGTATATAAAATAGCGCTTCGCCTAATTTGACTACGCTTCACGCCAGCCAACTTCGAGTCGACGTGATAACTCGCGCGAACAGAAATATTTCTGGCCAGGAATTCATCTCGCAAAAGGAAAGTCCCCGAACTCGGCAACCCCAAACTGAATCGAGTAATGTCATCATGAAGAAACACTTGAGCATCCTTCGAACCATCAGCTTGACCTGCGCGGTCGCAGGCGGACTGGTTGCAGTCAGTCCGCCCTACAAGATTGCCCTCGCCGCTAAAGGGCCAGCGCCAGCAACAGCGCCACAGCCAGCAACCGAGACGCAATCATCACAATCAAACAAACTGCAGTCGCTACGCGGCATGACGCCGCCCGACCCGTCGGGAACCGAGGGCGGACGCAAGGTCGATCTGATGACTGACTACGTGCAAAATCGCGCAGCGGCGATCCAATTGGGCAAGGCCCTTTTCTGGGACATGAACGTCGGCAGCGATGGCTCCACCGCTTGCGCGACTTGCCACTTTCACGCCGGGGTCGATCACCGGATCACCAACCAGCTCAATCCCGGCCTGAGTAACACCGATGCGAACGTCGCGTCGCTCTTCAACAAGCCGTTCGCAGCGTCCAGCATTCCTGGCGACGTGGCCTCATTCACAACCAAATCCGGTGGCAAGGGCGGCCCGAACTACACGCTCAAGAAAGCCGACTTCCCGACCCATGTGCTGGCTAATCCGCTCGATCACAATTCGACGATCCTCTACTCGACCGACGATGTGACCGGCTCACAAGGTGTGTTCGACGCCAAGTTCATCACGGCGTCTCAATCGCGTTTCGACAATTGCACGCAGCTGCCGGACGGCATCTTCCATGTGGGTGCCATCAATGTCCGTCGTACTACCGGGCGCAACGCACCCACGGTGATCAACGCCGCCTTCAACGTGCGCAATTTCTGGGATGGTCGGGCCAACAACGTCTTCAATGGCTTCTCGCCGTTCGGCAATCGCGATCCTGATGCTGGCATCTTCGTCACCAACGATGCCAGCGGGGTTGCGGCCAAGGTGCGGCTAGCACTCAACGATGCTTCTGCCGCCTCGCAGGCCGTGGGACCTCCCGGCAGCTCAGTCGAAATGTCCTGCGGTGGGCGCACCTTCGCGGACATCGGCCGACGCATGCTCGACAGGCAGCTGCTTACCCAACAGAAGATCGCACCAACCGATTCGGTACTGGGCGCTTTCTCCGGCGCAAACCGACCCACCTACCGTGACATGGTCCAGAAGGTCTTCCAGCCACGACTGTGGAACGCGACGCAGCAGGTTTCGCTGGGCAGCACGCCGTATAGCCAGATAGAGGCCAATTTCCCACTCTTCTTCGGGCTCGCGATCCAGATGTACGAATCCACCCTGGTCTCTGATCAGGCGCCGCTGGATGACTACTTGAACGGTAATCGTCAGGCATTGAATGCCCAGCAAGTCACTGGCATGGGTATTTTCACTGGCAAGGGCAAGTGCGTTAAATGCCATGCTGGACCGGAATTGACGAACGCAGCCAGCAGTTTGCGGCTCCTGGCCGGTGGGCGCGTCAACCGTATTACGATGGCTGACAACCTGACGACGCTCCTTGACAGAGGCTTCTTCAACACAGGTGTGCGCTCGACTTCGGAGGACCTGGGGGCCGGCGGTACGGACCCATTTGGTAACCCGCTGTCTTTCACCCGCGAATACAACACCATGCTGCAAGGCGGAAAAGTGCCTGACCCTTTTACTGTCAACGTTTGCACATTCGACGTGCCATTGAGCTCGGCGATACCCTGTGACCCGACGCTCACGCCCAAAGTCGGCTTCCGCGATTCTGTCGATGGGACCTTCAAGACACCGACGCTGCGCAACATCGCTTTGACCGGGCCGTATTTCCACAATGGCAGCCGGGCGACCCTGCAACAGGTCGTGGAGTTCTACAACCGAGGCGGCGACCAGCGTGGCCAGGATGCGAACAACACCAGCGGATTCGACCATCCCAGCGTAAATCAGCACAACGCCTCGAACCTCAGTCCGGATATAAAACCCCTGAGCCTGTCCTCCACTGACATTGACGCACTGGTCAAATTCATGGAGGTCGGGTTGACCGATCCGCGGGTCGCATGGGAGCGAGCTCCATTCGATCATCCGGAGCTGTTCATTCCGCAAGGCGCAGTGGGTGACGAAAACAGCGTGACCGCACAGGCGGCTGATCTCACGGCAACGACCCAGCGGGCGGCAGATGCGCTAGTGGTGATTAAACCCGTCGGCGCAGAAGGTCGCACACTCAGTCAGGGACCTTTGCAGCCGTTCAACAACGACCTTCCTTGATTTGGATGCAGGGTCCGAACGACTGCAACTCCCAAAGCTAGTTATGTCAGCCAACAAAAAACCCGCCAAGTGGACCTTGAGCGGGTTTGGCCATTAAGTGAGTCAACTAAGGACGTGAGTCGACCAAGGGGCGGCATAATACTACGTGAGATACCGTTGGCTGCGTTCTGGATACAGGTCCAAAGCGTCAGGGATTCAAGATTTTTTGGACGTTGGTAGCCGTTCTTGTCGGGCATTCACCAAAGACTCGGCTGAGAAAGTGAGTAGCCAGTCAGTTGTGTTTGTCGGTCACGGATATGAAGTATTCAATGGCGATATTGCCGGGTAATGCTCAAGTTGCAGGGCGATCCCTTGACACTGAATATCCGGATCTTTTACGCACTCACACTTGGCGCTCTGCGAGAGAAACCAGCGTAAACGGCTTGGGATGATATGACGGGCGAGACTGACTCTGCCCCACCTGGAAGGCAAATGCATTGATCAGAGAAACTTGTTCACTGTCATCCAGGCCGAGCTTGCCGGTATTAAGATCGATGAGTTCGAGTTGCCAGGCCATCAAGGTAAAGCAGTCTTTCAAGGCATCCAGAGCCTGATCGTGCAGGTCCATATGGTTTCGCGCGTGGGTTAGCAAACCATGAATATGCCGCGAGAATTCGGAAACTGCCTGGATTGCCAGTGCATCAGCCTTGTTGGCAAGCCTGAGCAGAGTACTCAGCATGCAGTCGATGGCGTCCTTGTCATTGCTGATCAGTTGCAGATGACTCAGGCATTCCTCTGACTTGGCCAATAGCGATTCAGCTTCGAGGAGAAACTCGGGAAGTCTTTGAGGCCACTCTTTTCCGCCGTTCAGCATGCTTTTCTCCACAACATCATGTCAGGTGGGGCGAACGACCATAATCTAATGCAGACTTTTGAGCGGTGTCTGTAGTCTATTTCTGATTGTTACTGGTCTGAGATAAGCAGTGTGTTTGTTCTCGGCGAATCATTCAATAAGCCCGAAGAGGCAATCTTTAACTGGCTGGAGATAGCCAGCCGTAGGGGCCGAATGGCACAGGCAAGTAAACGGGAAATGGCGCCTGGCCGCGGTCCTGCAATCACTGACAAAAGCCTGACTCCATTTATGCAATGAAAATGACATCAGATTAATGGCTATTGGATACTGCGAATATCAGGTCGGACCTGATTGTCAGTAGGGGATTCCCTTGGATGAGGGGACCTTGCGTAGACACCGAGGTCACGCGATGGGAAATGCAGCTGATTGAATGACGAAGCCAGTAGAGCATGATGT
The DNA here is from genome assembly GCF_059418545.1 of Pseudomonas sp. GW821-FHT07G10. NCBI lineage: Bacteria > Pseudomonadati > Pseudomonadota > Gammaproteobacteria > Pseudomonadales > Pseudomonadaceae > Pseudomonas > Pseudomonas sp. GW821-FHT07G10. The sequence goes on from NZ_JBWKQB010000005.1 coordinate 11,521, forward strand.
CAGTATGATATCGGTGTCGTTGCATGTCATTTTGTTTGAGGGTCAAGGTCCGGCGCAATCCGCCGATAACTCTCTTTAGTGAATTCATCAGAACACGCCCAGGAGTCATTAATGGCTGGCATTCTCGACACGGTAGATCAACGCACGCAGCTGGTGGGTGAGAATCGCCTGGAAATTCTCATGTTCCGTCTGGCCGGTCGGCAGCTTTTTGCGATCAACGTCTTCAAGGTGCAGGAAGTGTTGCAGTTGCCCAAGTTGACGCTGATGCCTCAGCGCCATCCGTTTGTTTGCGGCGTGGTCAATCTGCGCGGCCAGACACTGCCGGTAATTGATCTGTCCCAGGCGATCGGCATGCGACCTCTGGTGCCAGGACCTGATAGCACGATCATCGTGACCGAGTACAACCGTTCTGTGCAGGCGTTCCTGGTGGGTGGGGTCGATCGCATCGTCAACATGAACTGGGAAGCGATTCTGCCACCGCCGACCAGCGCCGGTCGCCAGCATTACCTGACCGCCATCAGCAAGGTCGACGATCAACTGGTCGAGATCATCGACGTGGAAAAAGTACTGGCCGAAATCGTGCCGTACAACGCCAAGGTGTCTCGCGACAAGCTCGATCACCCAGTGCTGGCGCGCGCCCGCGGTCGCGAAATGTTGTTGGTCGATGATTCCAAGGTGGCCTTGTCGCAATTGCGCGATACCCTGGGCCAGCTTGGGGTGAAGATGCACATCGCCAGCGACGGTCTCAAGGCGCTGAACATGCTCAAGGCCTGGGCCGACACCGGTGTGGTCATGACTGACAAGCTGCTGATGATCTTCACCGATGCGGAAATGCCAGAGATGGATGGCTACCGTCTGACCACTGAAATCCGTAACGACCCGCGCCTGCGCGGTTTGTATGTGGTACTGCACACCTCGTTATCCGGCAGCTTCAACGATTCGATGGTGAAAAAGGTTGGTTGCGACAACTTCTTGTCCAAATTCCAGCCGGACAAACTGGTCGACGTGGTCCGTCAGCGTTTGATGCTGGACGAAGTCCCCGCCTGAGGACCTCTAAAACAGACCTGTAGGAGCCGAGCTTGCTCGCGATGGACGTTAACGATAACGCGCGCTTGCTGAATAAACGCGCCGCCCTTGAGTCCATCGTCGGAACGCCGCCCTGACCAATCGAGCGTCGATCGGCTGCTCCTACAGGGGCACAGCGCAGTCTGCCTTTGATTCAGCGATCAAGCTCGTATAGGGTGGCGTTTTGGCCCAACAGGGAGCTGGCTCATGCTGCGTCTCAGCGCGCTTTATCGTTACCCACTCAAGTCCGGCAAGGGCGAACCGTTGCAACAGATCACCCTGGATAAACTGGGGCTGGACGGGGATCGACGCTGGATGTTGGTGGATGAGGACAGCGGACGTTTCCTGACCCAGCGTGCGGTACCGCAAATGAGCCAGCTCTCGGCCTTGTGGAATGCGGCTGGCGGCCTGACCCTCAGTGCTCCAGGCCGTTCCCCCATCGACGTTTCTTTACCCGACGATCACGCTGAACTGCGCGGTGTGACCATCTGGCGCGACACCTTGCGGGTTCCGGATGCGGGCGATCAGGCGGGTGCCTGGCTGAGTGAGTTCATCGGCAAACCTACGCGGCTGGTGCAGGTGCCGCTCGAGCGTGCGCGCACCACTCAGGCTGGCTATGGTAGAGACGACGATCAAGTTGCGTTTGCCGATGGCTTTCCGCTGTTGCTGATTGGTCAGGCTTCGCTTGACGACTTGTCGAGCCGCGTCGGCCGCCCGCTGGAAATGCTGCGTTTTCGCCCCAACCTGGTGATCGAGGGCAGTGAAGCCTTTGCCGAGGATGGCTGGAAGCGGATTCGCATCGGCGACGTCGAGTTCCGGGTGGTCAAGCCTTGCTCGCGCTGCATCCTGACCACCATCGACCCGCAGACGGGGGCGCGCAGTGACGATCGTGAACCCTTGGCCACGCTTCAAAAATACCGGGCGCAAGAAGATGGCGCAATGTTCGGCCAGAACCTGGTCAACGACGGCAATGGCCGGCTTGAAGTCGGTATGCCGGTGACGATTGTCGAATAATGAACGGTCCTGAATGAAAAATGCCCGTATCGCTTGATACGGGCATTTTTGTATTCGCCGCAAAAAAACCTGGGTTTAAGATCGGTTTTAGCCGCGGTATTCGCACAGGTAAGCAGTGTCGACTGCGACTTTCAGTTGGAACTTGCTGTTGGCCGGGACATTGAACTGGCTGCCAGCGGCGAAGGTTTCCCAGTCACTGCTCTCAGGCAGTTTGACGGTCAGTGCGCCGGAGACCACGTGCATGATTTCCCGCTGGCTGGTGCCGAATTCGTATTCGCCCGGTGCCATGACGCCGATAGTTGCCGGACCTTCGGCGGTTCCGAAGGCAATCGACTTGACGGTGCCGTCGAAGTACTCGTTGACTTTAAACATGGGAGATTCCTCGAAATGGGCTAAAAAGGCTGGCCAGTATGCACAAGCCTAAATAGCTCGTCACCCCTCTAGACCGGAAGAATCAGCGGTAATAAGCGTGCGGTATTGCGTGCATCCTCCAGTGCCCGATGCTGTTGACCATTGAACTGCATCCCGGCCAATTGCAGCGCACCATTAAGCCCCAGCGGGCGCTCCAGTCGACGGGCCTTGGCAAAGCGCTGCTTGAGGTTAATGTGGGGCACCTGGCTGAGCGCACTGTGCAACTGCAGTCGCTGCCATTCCTGTTCCAGTTGCTTGCGATCGTAATCCCCCCAACTGGCCCAGCCGTCGAGACGCGATTGATGCTGGCCGAGCCAGCGCTCGAATAGCGGCCAGACCTCGGTCAAGGGCTGGGCGGCGTCGATATTGGCCTGGGTGATATGCGTCAACTCGCGACAGAAGGGCGTCAGCAGTGGCCGACGCAACGGGCGCACGAATCGCTGAAAGCTATCCAGCTCCCGGCCTTCGCGGTTCACCAGTGTGGCGCCGATTTCGATGATTTCCATCTCGGCCACAGGCCAGCCTCCGTCATCTGTTGTCGCTTCAAGGTCTATTACCAGCCAGTGAGGCATCGCAGGCTTCCTGATATCCGCGTCCTTATGAGGCTTGAGCGTAGCCAAACCCGACGGATCCGCCTAGTGGCCTGTGTGGTTGGTTCTGTTAGTCAACTTCGGCGCCACATGCCCCTATCCTGCGTTGCTGTTCCTCGCCATAGCGGGTTATGACTCGTCACAGCGCCTTGGCCAGGGACTTCTGGCATCCGAATTTGAACTAACGAACTAACCGTACAGGCCACTAGATGACCTCGAGCAGTATTTGTCGGTTTTTTACTTGATCGCCCTGGCTGACTTGTATTCGCTTGATCACCCCGTCGATCCCTGCTTTGAGCGGATGCTCCATCTTCATCGCTTCGAGCACCAGCAATAGCTGGCCTTTAGTGACCTGGCTGCCTTCTCTGACCAGGACGTCGACGATGGCGCCATCCATTGGTGCTTTCAGGGTGCCGGAGCTGACGCAGGCCTGACTGCCGACCAGCGCCAGGGTTTGATCGCGCAAGTGCAGGCTGCCGGGACGGGTGAACAACCACAAGTGCCCGGCGTCGAGCCGATAGGCGTAACGGCGGCGGATGCCATTGATTTCAAGATTGACCCAGCGGTCGTCGCCATCGAGCAACTTCAGTTCGAGTGTTTTCCCTGCTTGCTGAACCTGAAACTGTCTGGACGCCAAAGCGCTCAGTTCCAGCGACCACTGCACATCATCCAGGCCGATCCGGTAATGCTGTGCAACACTGGCGCTGTTGCGCCAACCCGCCAGCTCGGTTGAATGGAGACTGGCCGAATGCTGATAGAACAACGTGGCGGCGATGGCCAGTTCCTCAAAGGTTGGTGTGTGCGGGCGCAAGCTGGGGTCGTCGGCGAAGTGCTGGGCAATGAATGCCGTACTGAACTCACCGGCAATGAACTGCGGGTGTTCAAGCAGATTGGCCAGCAAGCGTTGATTGCTCTGCAGGCCTAGTAACACGCAGTCCTCGACCGCTCGCAGTAACTTGCGTCGCGCCTCTTCCCGAGTGGCGCCATGGGCGATGATCTTGCCCAGCAGAGGGTCATAGAACGGGCTGATAGTCTGGCCCTCGAGCAGGCCATGGTCGATGCGCACGCGGTCCTGCAGTGCCGGTTCCCAGCGCGCGACCTGACCTGCCTGTGGCAGAAAATCCTCTGCCGGGTCTTCGGCGTACAGGCGCACTTCAATGGCATGACCCTTGAGTTCGACCTGCTCCTGACGCAATGGCAGCGGCAGTCCGGCGGCGACGTTCAGTTGCCAGGCCACCAGGTCCAGGCCGGTAATCAGTTCAGTCACCGGATGCTCGACCTGCAAGCGGGTGTTCATCTCCAGAAAGTAAAACTGCCCGCGCTGATCCAGCAGAAACTCCACCGTACCGGCACCGACGTAGTTCACCGCGCGACCGGCCTTGAGTGCTGCTTCGCCCATGGCCTGGCGCAACTCGGCGGTCATCACCGGGCAGGGCGCTTCTTCGATGATTTTCTGATGACGGCGCTGGATCGAGCAATCGCGCTCGCCAAGGTAGATCAGGTTGCCGTGCTGGTCGCCGAACAGTTGGATTTCCACGTGTCGCGGTTCGATCAGTGCGTGTTCCAGAATCAGCTCGTCGCTGCCAAATGCGTGCAGGGCTTCGGAGCGCGCGGTGCGGATTTGCTCCAGCAATTCGCAGGCCTCATGCACCAGGCGCATGCCGCGCCCGCCACCACCGGCACTGGCCTTGATCATCAATGGATAACCGATGCGTTCGGCTTCGCGACTCAGGGTGGCATCGTCCTGTTCCTTGCCTTGATAACCGCCGATGCACGGCACGCCCGCGGCGAGCATGGCGACTTTGGACAGCCGTTTGCTGCCCATCAGCTCAATGGCTTCGGGGCCGGGACCGATAAAGGTGATCCCGGCACGTTTGCAGGCCGTGGCAAATGCGGCGTTTTCCGATAAAAAACCGTAACCGGGATGGATCGCATCGGCGCCGCTGCGCTGTGCCGCGTCGATGATGGCGGCGATGTTCAGGTAGGACTGCTGCACGGGTGGCGGGCCAATGTTCACCGCTTCGTCGGCCAGGCGAACATGGCGTGCGTCGGCATCGGCGTCACTGAATACCGCGACTGTGCGGTAACCCAGCGCCTGGGCCGTGCTCTGGATGCGACAGGCGATTTCACCGCGATTGGCGATCAGGATTTTGCGCAAGGCTGGCATGGGGTGGTTCCTTGGGATCTGTGTTGTTTGTGCTGCCGCCATCGCTGCTCCTACAAGGCCGTTTCAGGGCGCCCAGACCGGTGGGCGTTTCTGTAGGAAAGCGGTGGTCCCCTCGATACCTTCCGGCCCGGTCACGGCAGCGCTGAACCAATCGGCGGCCTGATCCAGCAATGCCCCCTGAGGTTGTTCGGCACAGGCCAGCAGCAGGGCTTTGGTTGCGGCATTGGCACCCGGTGCGCAACACAAGACATGCGCGAGCACCTCGTCGAGGCGTTCGGCCAGGGCTTGCGGATCGTTTTCGACAAAATGCACCAGACCCAGACGCTCAGCTTCGTTGCCGTCAAAGCGCGCCGCGGTAAGGGCCAGCCGGCGAGCCTGGGTCAAACCGATGCGCTTGACCACGAACGGCGCGATTTGCGCCGGTAGCAAACCGAGGCTGGTTTCCGGCATGCCGAATTGCGCTTGATGATCGGCTATCGCGATATCGCTGACACAGGCCAGACCGAAACCACCGCCCAGAACCGCGCCTTGCAACAAGGTGATCACCACTTGCGGCGCTTGTTCAGTCTCTTCCAGCAGGGCGCCGAAGGCGCGGTTCAGCTCACGATAAGCCGTCGGCCCTTGGGCGCGGGCGTTGGCCATGTCTTTCAAATCACCACCGGCCGAGAAGTGGCCGTCGGCGCCGCCAATGACCAGCGCACGAATCTGCCGGTCATCATGCACCGCCGCCAGCACTGCGCGCAGCTCCGCGACCATTTGTAAACTCATGGCGTTGCGGCTTTCAGGTCGGTTCAAGGTGATATGCAACACGCCGCTGTGGGGCTCCAGCAGCAGCGTTTCGCAGGCGGGTAGCGGGCTCATGGTTTTTTCCCGGGCAGGATGCCCATCAGTTTGCAGATGATGCCCAGCATGATTTCGTCGGCGCCTGCGCCAATCGAGACCAGCCGTACATCGCGATAGGCACGGGCTACCGGGTTGTCCCACATGAAGCCCATGCCGCCCCAATATTGCAGGCAGCTGTCGCTGACTTCCCGGCCCAGACGCCCGGCCTTGAGCTTGGCCATGGAGGCTAGGCGCGTGACGTCCTGACCTTTGATGTATTGCTCGGTGGCCTGATAGACCAGCGCGCGCAGGCATTCGATTTCGGTTTGCAACTCGGCCAGACGGAAATGAATCACCTGGTTGTCGATCAGTGCGTTGCCGAATGTCTTGCGCTCGCGGCAATACTCGATGGTGCTGTCGACGCAGTATTCCAGGCCCTTGAGCATGTTCGCCGCACCAAACAGGCGTTCTTCCTGAAACTGCAGCATCTGCATCATGAACCCTGCGCCTTCATGGCCGATACGGTAACGCTTCGGCACGCGCACGTTGTCGAAAAACACCTGGGCGGTTTCCGAACTGCGCATGCCGAGCTTGTCCAGATGCGGGCCGAGGCTGACGCCGGGGCTGTTCATCGGCACGATGATCAGCGATTTGTTGACGTGGGGTTTGTCGTCCGAGGTGTTGGCCAGCAGGCAGATGAAATCGGCGCTTGGCGAGTTGGTGATCCACATCTTGCTGCCGTTGATCACATAGTCGTCGCCGTCTTTGCGGGCGGTGGTTTTCAGCCCGGCGACGTCGGAGCCGGCGCCGACTTCGGAGACGCCGATGCAGCCAACGTATTCGCCGCTGATGGCAGGACGCAGAAATTCTTCGCGCAGTTCATCAGAGCCGAAGCGCGCCAGCGCGGGCGTGCACATGTCGGTCTGCACACCGATGGACATCGGTATACCGCCGCAATGAATGGTGCCGAACTCTTCGGCGGCGACGATCGAGTAGCTGTAGTCCAGCCCCATGCCGCCAAATTTTTCCGGCTTGGAAATACCTAACAGCCCCAACTCGCCGGCCTTGCGGAAAATCTCATGAATGGGAAAGCGCCCGGCCTTTTCCCATTCTTCGACGTGAGGATTGATCTGGCGATCGACAAAATTACGTATCGTGCGACGCAGTTCTTCGTGTTCCCGGGTGAAGATCATTTTTATTGTTCTCCTGTGACCTGATCGTCTGATCGTTCCCACGCTCCGCGTGGTAACGCCTCACCGGACGCTTTGCATCCGCTCTTGAATGTGACGCAGAGCGTCACGGGCTGCATTCCCACGCGGAGCGTGGGAACGATCAATCAAAAGCGCGCGACCCCAAAACTATTGGGTTGTAGATGACGCACTTGCGCCTCGTGGCAAATATCCAACAAGTAACCCAACAAAATTCGTGTATCCCGTGGATCGATAAGGCCGTCGTCCCACAAGTTGGCGCTGCCGTACAGCGCGGTGGACTGGCTGTCGAGTTTCTGCGCGGCGGCCTGTTCGAGCATGTCGAGCATCTTCGGGTCGGTGATCGAGCCATCCTTGACCTGCCTGGCTTCGGTGACGATGCGCAGCACCTTGCCGGCCTGGGCGCCGCCCATCACTGCGGTACGGCTGTTAGGCCAGGCAAAGATGAAGCGCGGGTCCAGGCCGCGGCCGCACATCGCGTAATTGCCGGCGCCGTAGGAGCCGCCGACGACGATGGTCAGTTTAGCTACGCGGGCATTGGCCACTGCCTGGATCATCTTCGCGCCGTGTTTGATCACGCCGTGTTGTTCTGACTCGGTGCCGACCATGAATCCTGTGGTGTTGTGGAAGAACAGCAGCGGCGTCTGGCTCTGATCGCAAAGTTGAATAAACTGCGCGGCCTTGCTCGCACCTTTAGGCGTGATTGGGCCGTTGTTGCCGATAAAACCGCAGGGTCGGCCCTGGATCTGCACGTGTCCGCAAATGGTTTGGTGATCGAATTCACCCTTGAACTCCAGAAAGCTCGAACCGTCCGCCACCCGGGCGATGATCTCCCGAACGTCGTAGGGTTTTTTCGGATCGTCGGGGATCAAGCCGAGTAACTCATCGATCGGGTACAGCGGCTCGGCCCAGGTCCTGGCCGACTGCCCAGGCAACTGCGCATTCCACGCCAGCAGGCTGACAATCTCACGGGCGATGCGCAGACCGTCGGCATCGCTCTCGGCCAGGTACTCGGCGGTGCCGGCGATTTGCGCGTGCATCTGGGCGCCACCCAGTTCTTCGTCGGTGGCCACTTCGCCGGTGGCCGCCTTGAGCAGCGGGGGGCCTGCGAGAAACAGCTTGGCCTTGCCGCGCACCACCACCACGTAGTCCGACAGCCCCGGTTGATAAGCGCCGCCAGCTGTCGCCGAGCCGTGCACCACCGTGATCTGTGGCAGGCCCATGGCCGACATCCGCGCCTGGTTGGCAAAGCTGCGGGCGCCCTCGACGAAAATCTCCGCTGCGTAATTAAGGTTGGCACCGCCGCTTTCCGCCAGCGTCACGATCGGCAGTTTGTTTTCCATCGCAACCTGCTGCAGACGCAGGGACTTTTTCAGACCGCTGGGGGAGATGGTCCCGCCCTTGATCGCGCTGTTGTTGGCGACCACCAACACCCGCACCCTGGCTACATAACCAATCCCGGCGATCAGTCCGCCACCGGCCTGGCTGCCGTCCTTGTCGTCGTGCAACTTGTAACCGGCCAGGCTCGCCAGTTCGAGAAACGGCGCGCCGGGGTCAAGCAGCAGGTTCAGACGTTCGCGGGGTAACAGCTGCCCGCGTTTGTCGAACTTCGGTTTGGCCTCGGCTGCCTTGGCCAACAGGTTTTGCTCCAGCTGGCGAACCTGGGCGACACCGACCAGCATCGCCTCGCGGTTCTGCGCGAACTGTGCGCTGTGCGGGTCGAGCCGAGATTGAATCACCGGCATGGGTTATTCCTTATCCTTGAGCACTTCCGGCAAATGAGAACGGTGAAATCCATTGAAGGATTCACTGTTTTTCGCCTTGTGTATTGGCCATGCACGTCCGCCGAGGCTGGCCGCACCGTCGATGCGTAATGTGCTGCCGCTGATGAAGGCCGCCGCCGGACTGAGCAGGAAGACAATCGCCGCGCTGACCTCCGACTCTGTGCCGATGCGCTTGAGCGGCACGTGTTCGCGCAAGGTCGGAATCACTGCTCTGTATGCGCCTTCATAGGTGTCCATACTGCTTGAGGCGACCCAGCCCGGTGCCACGGCATTGACCCGTACCCCGGCATAACCCCACTCGAAGGCGGCGGTCTTGGTCAGGTTGTCCATGCCAGAACGCGCGGCCCCGGAGTGGCCCATGCCGGGCATGCCGCCCCACATGTCGGCGATCATATTGACGATGGCGCCTCCGTGTTGGCTCATGGACTGATTGAACACTTCCCGGGCCATCAGAAAACCGCCCACCAGATTGGTCCGCAGTATGGTTTCGAAGCCCTTCTGATTGATCGATGCCAGCGGTGACGGGTACTGGCCGCCGGCATTGTTGACCAGCCCGTGAATCGGTCCGTGCTTGCTGATAAGTTGCCTGATCAGAATGGTGACCGCGTCTTCGTCACGGATATCGCAGGTCTGGTAACTGGCATTACCGCCGTCTTCGAGAATTTCCGCCGCGACGGTTTTCAGCTTGTCTGCCTTGCGTCCGACCAACAGTACATGAGCGCCAAGGGCTGCCAGTTCGTGGGCGGTGCAACGGCCGATACCGCTGCCGCCGCCGGTGACAATGATGGTTTGTCCGGCGAACAAATCGGCTTTGAAAATGGAGTCATAGGCCATGGCGACAGTCCTCTAGTTGACAAGGTCCGCGATGTTCTGCGGCACCGGAATCTGGATTTCCAGCAGTTGCTGGGCGAAGGCCTTGCCTTGCGGATCGATCCGCAAGCTGGCGACACCGCCGCCGCCGAGGGCGTTTTCCAGTAAAAAATTCAGGCTGTGAGTCCCTGGTAAATACCAGCGCTCGACACGTCCGTGTACCGGGTCGAGGACGTGACTCATCCAGTCGACGATCACTTCCGGGGTCAGCGCTTCGGCGATCCAGGGCAGGTATTCCTGCTTGCGCGCCATAACCCCGATATTGCTGTGATTGCCCTTGTCGCCGGAGCGTGCGACCGCCAGCTTGACCAGCGCCACGCTGGCGTCGGCGCGACCCTCGGCTTTGGGGGGCTCGAAGGGGACGGGGAGGTCGGCAAAGTCGAGGTGGGCGAGCTCAGGCAGGGCGCCGACATGATGTTGCCCGGATACCTTGATTTTGAGCTCGCAGGCGGATTTGTCGATCAGGAACGAGAACAGCCGGATCAGCGGATACACCGTTGGCCGCCCGCCGACTATCCCGGTCAACCCCGGCGCCATGCCGGTGGCGGCCTGGGCGATCTCTCGCGAGAACAGGATCAGTGCCTGTTGACTCGGATGACGCACCGCCAGTTTGATCACCACTTCGCGACTGTCCTGGCGTTGGCCATGAGGACCGTAGGTTGCCTCGCTGCCTAGCAGTTCGATATTTACTTCACTGTAAGGTGCCCACCCGCGCTGGCTGAACATTTCCGAGGTTTTGTCGATGATCGCCTGGCTGACCCGCCGCGCCTTGGCGACCGCATCGATCCCGGCAATCAGGCAACTGGCGGTGCAGCGAAAGCCATCCGGATACGTGGCGCTGACTTTGTACTGGTCGGTGGGCGGCAAGCCTTTTGCGCCGTGAACCTGCACGACGTTTTTGCCTTGTTGCTGGAGTTTGACCTGGGTGAAATCGCAGACTACATCGGGCAACAGATAGGCTCGCGGGTCACCGATTTCGTAGAGCAATTGTTCGCCTACAGTCAGCGGCGTGACCAGCCCGCCGGAGCCTTCGGGTTTGCTGACGATGAACTGGCTGTTGGCGCTGACTTCGACGATAGGGAAGCCGATGTGCTCGTAGTCCGGTACATCGCGCCAGTCGGTGAAGTTGCCGCCGGTGCAGTGGGCGCCGCATTCGATGATATGCCCGGCCAGTGCGGCTTGGGCCAACTTGTCGTAGTCCAGCCAGGACCAGCCGAACTCATGCACCAGCGCAGCGCTGACCACGGCGCTGTCGACCACCCGCCCGGTGATGACGATATCCGCCCCCAGACGTAACGCTTCGACAATACCCGGAGCGCCGAGATAGGCATTGGTCGAGACGCACATCGAAGGCAATGGTGCACCGTTGAACATTTCATGAATACCGCGACTGCTCAGCTGTTTGAACTGCGGTTGCAGGTCGTCACCGAGCAGTACGGCAATCTTCAGTTGGACTCCGGCTTTATCGCAGGCCGTTTGCAAGGCTGCGGCGCAGGCGCACGGATTGATCCCGCCGGCATTACTGATGACGCGGATATTTTGCCGGGAAATGTCTGCCAGTAACGGGCTGAGGACTTCGACGAAATCGGTGGCGTAACCGGCCTGGGGATCTTTCATTCGCGCTGCGGCCAATAGCGACATGGTGATTTCAGCTAAATAGTCGAACACCAGATAGTCCAGGCGGCCACCTTCCACCAACTGCCCGGCGGCGCTAGAAGTGTCGCCCCAGAACGCGCTGGCGCAACCGATGCGAACCGTTTTACTCATGGCAGCCTCCGACAGAAGTGAATCGAGACTACCAAGCAAGCGCTTGGTTTGTAAATGCCGAGACTATCTTCTCCCCAAGCGCTTGCTTGGTGTTCCTCGCCAGCTTAAATTGCCCGCGCAACCTCCGATTTACCGGTTTGGCAGCACACTTGATTAAAGCGAATTCAGGAGAGAACGCGTGGACGAGCAAAAAGCCCTGCTGGTAATGCGCGAGCTGGTCGACAGCGGTCAACTGACCGACCCGGACAGTGCCCGCGGCAAACTGCTGCAAATGGCCGCTCACCTGTTTCGCAACAAGGGCTATGAGCGCACCACCGTGCGTGATCTGGCCAGTGCCGTGGGCATTCAGTCCGGAAGTATTTTTCATCACTTCAAGAGCAAGGATGAGATTCTGCGCGCGGTCATGGAGGAAACCATCCGCTACAACACCGCGTTGATGAGCGCGGCGCTGGCTGAGGCGTCCGGCGTGCGCGAGCGGGTGCTGGCGCTGATCCGTTGTGAACTGCAATCGATCATGGGCGGCAGCGGCGAGGCCATGGCGGTGCTGGTGTATGAGTGGCGCTCGTTGTCCGAAGAAGGCCAGGCTCAGGTGCTGGCGCTGCGCGATATCTATGAGCAGATCTGGCTGCAAGTGTTGGGTGAGGCCAAGGATGCCGGCTATATCAGGGGCGATGTCTTTATCACCCGGCGCTTCTTGACCGGAGCTTTGTCCTGGACCACCACCTGGTTTCGCGCCGAGGGCACCATGAGCCTCGATCAATTGGCGGATGAGGCGTTGATTCTGGTGCTTGAAGACCATCAGCGGCTATAACGCAACTAATTTAATTACGCTGCACAACATTGTCTAAGTGGGCGAAACCGCCTAGCTTGGTTGTATTAATTGTATTTGCAGAGGTGTGTTGCCTTGATGTCCTCGCCAATGCGGAAGGCTTCGCGGATGTTACTGGTGGCGCTCGGTGCGCTTTTCGTTCTGCCGACCTGGGCTGCGGACCCGGTCGAGGTCAAGGTGGGTGCCGCGCATTTTCCACCGTACACCGTCCGCCCGGAGAAGGGCGACGATACAGGCTTGCTGCCGCAATTGGTGGAGGCCCTGAACAAACTGCAAAGTGACTATCGATTCTCTCTGGTGCCCACTTCGGTTCCTCGACGTTTCGCTGACTTCAAAGAAGGCCGGACCGATATGGCGATTTTCGAGAACCCGGACTGGGGCTGGAAGGATATCGCTCATACCAGCGTCGACATGGGCCTGGAAGACGCCGAGGTTTTTGTCGCACAACGCGAACCCGATCGTCAGCAGAACTATTTCACCGATTTGAAGGGCAAACGCCTGGCACTGTTCAGCGCTTATCACTACTCCTTTGCCAACTTCAATGCCGATCCCAAGTTCCTCGCCGACAACTACAACGCCACGCTGACCTATTCCCATGACAGCAATCTGCTGATGGTGCTTCGCGGCAGGGCGGACATTGCGCTGGTGACTCGTTCATATTTGAGCGACTACCTGCTGCGCAATAAAAAGGTGGCGGATCAGTTGCTGGTCTCCGAGCGAATTGATCAGGTTTATCACCACTACGCGCTGATTCGTCCGACGGCGCCGATTTCCGGTGAGGCGTTCGGCAAGCTGCTTCAGCGTCTGCGGGAAAACGGCGAGATGCTGAAGATTTTCGATCCGTACAAGATCGCCGTCCTGCCAGTACCGAAAACCTGAAATAGAGTCTCAAACCCGCTTTTTGGCTTGCATCTGTCCCGTCCCGAATAAGGATCAGGGGGGCGAGAAGTGTTGAAGTGAAGGCGTTCTGTGGCGAGGGCAAGCCTCTTCGCCACAGGTAACCTCTCGGCAATCAATGTCGGGTAAACGTATCGCTACGGCTGCCCGAAACCTTGCGGCAATGCACCAGGGCATCGCGAATCATGAAGTTCACCAGGGTTGGCGAGACGCCAAGATCCTTGGCGATGTCCTTTTGCGGCACGCCGTGCAGGCGATACATTTCAAAGGCATAGCGGGTGCGGTCAGGGAGTTCGGTCAGCGCGACAGCGATGTTTTCCAGCGTTGAAAAATTGATGTGCGATGTTTCTGGTGAAGCGCCGTGAATGACCACATTCAAGCCTTCCTCTTCTGTACCCGAGTACCTCTGCTCCAGAGCCTGCTTGCGGTAGTGATCAATCGCCAGGTTGCGCACGATCTGGAACAGATAGCTGAGCCGGGCCTTGAATGACGATGTGATCTGCGGTGCCGACTGCAGTCGGAAAAACGCGTCCTGCACTACGTCTTCAGCGCGCGACCGGCAGCCGGTTATACGGGCCGCGATCTTGACCAGGATCAGACGGTTATCGACGAATGCCTGAAGTAACGGTGAATCGCACTTGCCTGTGGATACTTTTTCCGTCATGGAAATCACCTTGCTGCAAAGAAGTTAATGGGCGGCCAGGGGTCAGAGCTGCCCTACACATCGAGCGACAAACTAGGTTGAATGATAATGATTGTCAAATGATAGATAGAATTAATAACCGCCTGTGCAGAGTGGGGGCGGGGCTTGCTGACGGGCATTGGCCCGAGGCTTTTGTCGGGGGATGAGGACTAATTATTGCCAGCTGGATTCAGGCTGACTTCAAGGCACGCTATGACGCGCTTCGTGAACGAGGCAAGAGCGCGGAAGTCGCGCTCATCACCTGTATGGGGGTACTGTTGATCAGGCGTGTGGGAGGGGCGGGGCGACGTTCGCTTGCTCACGATAGCGCCCGCTCAGGCGATGACTATTTTGATCTGTATTTCATTTAGGCCCAAGAATCTTCAGCAGCTTGTCCGGCGACGGCGCTCCTTGTTGCTGTTGCAATTCGCCCTTTTCGTCCATGTAAAAAATCGCCGGCGTTGCAGACAGCTCAAGATCTTCCATCAATTGCATGTTGGCGGCGAGCTTGGCCTGGATTGCAGCAGGGACGGTGGTCAGCGGTTTCAGCGCACTCTCTTTGCCGGCTTTCTCGTGGTCTTCCAGGGCTTTGCGCGGGTCTTTACTGGCCAACAGGGCGGCGGATTTTCCCGGGCTGTCTTCGCGGATGATGCCAACCATGATGTGTCGCAGCTGGACCTTGCCGGCTTTCACCCAAGGCCTGGCCTGTTCCCAGAACATATTGCAGTAAGGGCAGTTCGGGTCGCTGAACAGGTAGACGATGCGCGGTGCATCCTTGCTGCCGTCGGCGATCCAGTTGCTGGCTTCCATCCTGGCCCAGACTTCTTTGGCCATCGGCGCGTAGACCAGCTTTTGCAGCGGCGCCTGGCTCAAGTCTTTGCCGTCGGCGTCGTACAGATTGCCGACCACCACATGCTTGCCATCCGGGGTCAGGTACAACGCCATGCCACGGTTCTGGTATTGCGCGGCATAGCCACGCAAGCCATCGGGGGCGTCGAAGCTGCCGATGATCTTTGCGCCTTTTTCTTCGATCTTGCGGATTGCTGCCGGCAGCTCCTCGGCCTGAAGCAGCGGGATTTGCAGCAGGGCTGCGCCCAGCGTCAGGGTCAGCAGGTTGCGGATGCGGGGCATGGCAGTTTCCTTGAGGGGGTGGCCTGCGTGGCCGAGGTCAAATTCGGGGTATCGAAACTTTCCAGCGCGCGAGCCAGGCTGGCTTCCGACAACTCGCCCAAATGGCTGGCGAGCAGGCGACCGTCGGCGCTGTAGAACAGCGTCGTCGGCAACGCCATGGAGCCAACGGCCTGGCCTAGTCGGCCGCCGCCATCGAACAGTACGTTAGTCAGGCTCAGGCCTTGGGTCGCCAGGAAGGTGCTGACGCTTTGTATGCTTTCCGCCTGGTTGACGAACAGAAAGGTCAGGTCCGGGCGTTGCTGCTGTGCGCGCTCCAGCACCGGCATTTCCCGCCGGCAGGGCGGGCACCAGGTGGCCCAAAGGTTGATCACCAATGGCCCACCGTGATAGTCGGTGAGTTGCACGGTTGCCCCAGCGGCATTGCGCAGGGCGACGTCGGGCAACCGGGTGCCTTGCTCGTAGAGGCTCAGGGACAGGCTTGCCAGCAGCCAGAACAGCAGGCCGGTGCCGACACTTGCGCCCAGTGGACGCCGAAGTGCTGGCCGTCGCCAGCACCAAGCCACTGCGCTGAGCAGCAGGACGATAACGCCAGGCCAGGCCAGGAAACCACCGTCGCGAAGATCGATGATCTGCCACGGGTCATCGCGGTAGTGGGTCCAGTAGACGAGAACGAACCCCACCCGGGCCGCCAACATCCCCAACAGAAACAGGCTGAACAGCACTGACTCGGGATTTTCACCACCACGCCTGGCGACTCGCCAACCGACCAGCATGGCCAGTGCCAGGGCACTGATCAGCAGCAGGTGATTGAGCGCGATAGCAAAAGTGCCGATAGTAAAAGTCAGCATCAACGGGTATCCCGGGTGATATTCCAGCGTTGCACAAAGCCAGCGGCATCGACTTCGCCAGTAATGCGCTGGCTGCGGCGTTCTTCGCCATCCGGGCCGATCCATAACAGGCTCGGTGGCCCCGGCACTTTATAACGGCTGAGCAGTTCGCGGCTGGCGGCGTTGTCGGCGGTGACGTCCAGGCGCAGTAGACGGACATCTTTCAGCGCTTGCAACACATGAGTCTTGGCAAATACCTGTTTTTCCATGATTTTGCACGACACACACCAGTCCGCGTAGTAATCGAGCAACACCCATTGGCCTTGCGCCTTGGCGGTGTTCAGTTCGTCTTGCAGGGCTGCGGGATTTTTGACGGTGATAAAGGCCTCATGTGGCGTCAGACCGGCGACACTGACAGAACGCGAAGGGCTATAGACCTGCAACGGTTTCCACAGGTCTTCGCTGCCGCCAGCGGCACCGATCAACAATACGCTGCCCCACAGCCCAAACAGCACCGAACTTGCGCCAAACACATGGGCTGCGCGGCCGTAGCCGCCGGTTTGCCGCCAGCCGGCATAGGCCATGACCAGCAACAACGCGCCCCACAAACCGATCCACAGCGACTCATCGAGCACCGGGCGAATCATCAGGATGGCGGTGCCAAGAAACAGGAAGCCGAAGATGCCCTTGAGCAGGTTCATCCAGGTTCCGGGCTTGGGCAGGAAGCGATTGCCGACGGTGACCAGCAGCAACAGCGGCACACCGATGCCCATGCCCATGGCGAACAGGATCAACCCGCCATGCAGCGCATTGCCGCTCTGGGCGATGTACAGCAAGGCACCGGCCAGTGGCGCGGTCATGCACGGCCCCACCAGCAGCCCGGACAAGGCACCCAGCACCCCGGCACCGACCAGGCTGCCACCGCGGCGCGTGCGCCCGACGTTCTCCAGACGATCACGCACCGCAACAGGCAATTGCAGTTCAAAGAAACCGAACATCGGCAAGGACAGCAGCACGAACACCGCGGCGAAACCGCCCAGCAACCACGGTTGCTGCAACAGCGCCGGCAGGTTTGCGCCAAGCATCGCTGCGAGAACACCCATCGCGGCGTACACCAGCGCCATGCTGACCACGTAACTGCCGGCAAGGGCAAAACCGCGTTTGGGACTGGCGCCACTGCCGACAATCAAACCGGCGAGAATCGGCAACATTGGCAGAGAACACGGGGTGAACGCCAGCAGCAGGCCCAGGCCGAAGAACACCAGCAAACTCCAGCCCAGCGCCCGTTGTTGCAGGCCGCTGGCAAGCGCTTGATCCGCTGCTTGCGTAGTGTTTGCCAGCGTCGTGCTGTTACCCAGATCGACGATCCCGGTTTGCGGCGGATAACACAAGCCGGCATCGGCGCAGCCCTGAAAACCGACCTTGATCTGGCCACTGGCTCCGGCCGGGATCCGCAGTTCCAGGCCCTGGCGATAGACCTGTTGTTCGCCGAAGAACTCATCGCTGTGGGCTTCGCCCTCAGGCATCGGCGGCTTTTGCGCGTCGGGCAGACCATCGAACTTCATGCGTTGCCGGTACAGGTAATAGCCGTCGGCAATTTGCCAAAAGAGTTGGGTTTCACCCGAAGCAAGTTTTTCAGAGGTGAATACGAAGGCTTTTCCAACGGGCAGAAAATCGGGTTTGGTCTCGAACGGATTCGGTCCTGCTTGAGCCAGGCCCGAGATAAGCATAAAAAAGAAAACAAACAATCGACGCATGAAATAAAGCCTTGGATCGGTGCAGTTGATGAGCACAATGGGTGTTGGCGATTAACCGGTGATTAACCCGTCTATCGTCGGGCTGTAGGACTGTTCCTGATGCTTGCCGAGCTCAGGGCATAATGTCCGCTTAATCCGGTACCGTCTTAATCAGCGCTTTTCTACAGGTCTCACCATGCACGTACTTGTCTGTGAAGATGATGAACTGATCGCCAGCGGTATTGTCGCCGGTCTCACGGCCCAGGGCCTGACGGTAGAACACGTCGCCACGGCGTCAGCTGCCCGGGCAATGCTGAAGGTAGCCGAGTTCGACGTCATGGTGCTTGACCTCGGCTTGCCGGACGAGGACGGCCTGAGGCTGTTGCAGCAGTTGCGCCATCAAGGGCTGGAGCTGCCGGTGCTGATCCTGACCGCACGCGACTCGGTGACTGACCGCGTCGACGGTTTACAGGCTGGCGCCGATGACTACCTGCTCAAACCGTTCGACCTGCGTGAGCTGGCCGCTCGCCTGCACACTCTGCTGCGTCGGGTGGCCGGGCGCAGCGTCAATCTGATCGAGCATGGGCGCCTGACTTACAATCCCAGCAGCCGGGAGACCTTTCTGGCCGGCCAGCCGGTGGACCTGTCGCGGCGTGAACAATCGCTGTTGCAGGCGTTATTGCACAATCGTGGTCGGGTACTGTCCAGCGAGCAGTTGAAAGACAGCGTCTACGGCTTCAACGATGAATTGGAAAGCAACGCCCTTAACGTGCATATCCACCACCTGCGGCGCAAACTCGGCAATGGTATCGTCGAAACCGTACGCGGTCTGGGCTATCGCCTTGGGCCGGCGGACGGCGAGGAGCAATAGCCGTGATGAGTTTGCGTTTGCGCTTGAGCCTGACCCTCGGGGTAGCCTTCGCCCTGATCTGGGCTCTGGCTGCCGCCTGGATGCTCAGTGATCTGCGCAATCAGATGATGTTTTCCCTCGATCAGCGTCTGGTGGCCTCGGCACGTATGGTCGCCGGGCTGCTGGAACAACTGCCGGCGTTGCCGAGCAAAGGCGAGGGCACGCATTTCAGTGCCGAACAACTTAATATCCCTGGGGGCATGGCCTGCCAGGTCAGTTCTTTGCGCGGCGAAATTCTCGCCCGCAGCCACAGTACCCCGGACCAAAAGCTGGAAGCCGAGAAGATGGGTTTCCATGACCAGATGATCGACGGCGCACGCTGGCGCAGTTTCACCCTGGCCAGAGGCGATTTGCGTATCACCACCGCGGACCGCCAGGTCGAGCGAGAGGCACTGAACCTCTCGGTGCTGCTGGCGGCGTCGGTGCCAGTGGGCGTGGCGTTGATGGGCTGCCTGTGCCTGCTCTGGCTGGGCATCGGTCAGGGCCTGGCACCGCTGAACCGCATGCGCGATGCCTTGATGCGGCGCAGTGCCGACTCCCTCGAACCCTTGCAGATCCAGCCGTTGCCCAGCGAGCTGCAACCCTTGCTTGACACCCAGAATCAGCTGTTGAAGCGGATCGGCAAAACCATCGAACGCGAGCGTCGCCTGACCGGCGATGCTGCCCACGAACTGCGCAGCCCGCTGACGGCGATCAAGACCCACCTGCAAGTGGCGAGAATGACCGAAGGCGCAGCACGGGAGCAGTCTTTGGTGCGGGCCGAAGAAGGTGCTGACCGTCTGCATCGAACCCTTGAGCAACTGTTGCTGCTGGCTCGGGTCGAAGGCCGCCTGTCGTTCGATGACGGGGTGCAGTGCAACGCCGAGCAGGTGGCGCGTCTGGCCATTCAGGATGCGGCCAGTGGCGATCGCCAGCGCATCCAGTTGCGTTTGCCGGATGATTTTTCTTCGGCACCGGTCCAAATGCCGTCCGTGCTGTCGATTGCCGCTTTGCGCAACCTGTTGGACAACGCTCTGCGGCACACTCCGGGCGATACTTCGGTCGAGCTGACGCTGGAAACCATCGGCAATCGCGTGCGTTTCCAGGTGCGCGATCATGGCCCGGGCATTGCGCAAGAAGACCTGCAACACCTGACCCAAAGGTTCTGGCGCAATAGCAAGAGCACCGGTTGCGGTCTCGGCCTTGCGATTGTTCAGGCGATTGTTCAGCGCTGCGGCTGCGTCCTGCATTTCGACAGCCGACCCGACGGCCTGCGGGTCGAACTGACCATGCCATTGCAGCCTGTTTAAGCGATAGTGGCCTGTGTGGTTGTTTCTGTTAGTCATTGATCTGTGCAGTACAGGGATTGCCTACCCGGATTACAGCTCCAGCTGATCTGCCTTGATCCCGAATGCCTGGGCAATTTTCTCCCGCGTGGCCCGGCGTGGTTTGTTCACTGCTTCCTGTTGCGCAAACGCCGGCTGTGAAATCCCCATGCGTTTTGCCACTTCCTCCTGGGTGAGGTTCAAGTGTTCACGCCAGGCGCGGATCGGGGTGGCGCCATCGACAATGCGGCTGACCACTTCGTGCGGGATCAGATCGGCTTCGACTTGTTGAGCCTTGTATTGCTCATAGGGAATGACGACAAAGGCCGGTTTACCGTCCGGGCCGTTGATGATTTGTACGTCAGTAGGTGCGTTCGTCACGTTTTTTTACCTCTTGAATGCTGACGACCTGGATCATGCCGTCCCAGTCGAAAAGGACTCTGTAATTGCCCACTCGCTGACGGTATCCACGAGCGTGATTCGCTAGCGCCTTGACGTTGGTCACGTCGGGCATGCGTTTTAGCTCGGTGACAGCATCGCGGATGTGAACCTGGTGCTGGGTATGCAACCTCAGCAACTGCTTCACGGCTTTTCTGGTCCAGTTGATTTGATTCATGGGATGGTAATAAGTCTTTTATAAGGTTTGCAATGGGTTTTTATTTTTTCTATAAGTGATCGGGACGAAAACACTTGGCTTTCGCTGCGCTCATGACAAACCCTGGGCGACTCCCGAAACTCGGTCGTCTCAAACTGTTGCTGCATGTGGACCGGGCTCGCTATCCTGCTGAGCCCGTTAATCGATCAACACACCGGCCGTACCTGAGCCGCCCCTGGGATGTATTTTGCTAACGGATCAGATGCGATGAATGCACAGTTGGATGAGTTCGGCCCGATCAAGGCCGTGATTTTCGATATGGACGGTTTGTTGCTGGACACCGAGGGGATCTACACCGAGGTCACGCAGATCATTGCCGACCGTTATGGCCGGACCTTCGACTGGAGCATCAAGCAGAACATCATCGGCCGTGGGGCAGGTGATCTGGCGCGGTATGTTGTCGAGGCGCTGGACTTGCCGATCACCGCCGAGGAGTTTTTGCGGGTGCGCGAGCCGCTGATGCGTGAGCGTTTTCCGCGTGCATTGGCGATGCCGGGCGCGCAGGAGCTGGTCCGACATTTGAAAGCCAATAACGTCCCGATTGCGGTGGGGACCAGCTCTTCGCGGCAATCTTTTGGACAGAAAACCACGTTGCACGGCGACTGGTTCGCGCTGTTCGACACCATCGTCACGGCGGACGATCCGCAAGTGGGCGCCGCCAAGCCGGCACCGGACATCTTCCTGACGGCTGCGCAACGGTTGGGGGTTGCACCGAAGGATTGCCTGGTGTTCGAAGATTCGCCGTTTGGTGTCACGGCAGCAAAAGCTGCTGGCATGACGGCGATTGCGGTACCTGATGCGGCGATGGCGGACGCAAAGTTTGCCCATGCAGATGGGATTATTCGAACCTTGAAGGCGTTTCAGCCAGGGGCGTGTGGGTTGCCGGTGCTCGAATGGGCATGAGTTCTCGGTAGCCGCAGCCTGCGACAGCGGCTACCGAAAAGCCGGTAACATCTACATGGCAAAACGCCGGGCAACGTTACTACCGTTGCCCGGCGTTTTTTATGGCCTCGAATCAGGCGCCGAAGCCGCCGTCGATGGTCAGGCTGGCACCGGTGATGTAGCCGGCTTCCGGACTTGCCAGGTAGGCAACGAAGCTGGCGATTTCCTCGACCTTGCCGTAACGACCTACCGCCATCAGCGGGATCAGGCTATCGGCGAAATCACCGTGAGCCGGGTTCATGTCGGTGTCGACCGGGCCGGGCTGCACGTTGTTGATGGTGATACCCCGTGGGCCAAGGTCGCGGGCCAGGCCTTTGGTCAGTCCGACCAGCGCGGCTTTGCTCATCGCATACGGGCCACCACCGGCGAAGGGCATACGATCAGCGTTGGTGCTGCCAATGTTGATGATGCGACCGCCTTCGGTCATGTGTCTGGCGGCTTCCTGAGTGGCGATGAACACGCTGCGCACATTGACGGCCAGGGTTTGATCGAAGTCTTCCAGTTTGAAGTCTTCCAGCGGCGCGATAGCCAGCACGCCGGCATTGTTGACCAGGATGTCCAGCCTGCCGAAGGTTTCGACGGTACTGTTGACGGCGTTGCGGATGGCGACGGCGTCGGCGCTGTCAGCCTTGATGGCCAGGGCTTTGCCACCGGTGGAGGTGATGCTGTTCTGTAATTCTTCAGCCTTGGCAGCCGAGCTGACATAGGTGAAGGCAACGGCTGCGCCTTGAGCCGCCAGGCGTTTGACGATGGCGGCACCGATGCCGCGAGAGCCGCCCTGGATCAGGGCTACTTTACCGCTGAGGTTTTGAGTGGTCATGTCGTTCTCCAAAAGTTCAAGGCGGGCTGCCTTGCTGTTGGAGTCGAGTATCGACCTCGGATTACCGGCTGAGTAGAGGGTGATTGCTATAGTCTGTGTAAACCAAAAGTTTATAGTGGTGACCATGGAAACCTTCAGCAGTATCGAATGCTTCGTCCGTAGCGCAGAGGTCGGCAGCTTTGCCGAGGCTGCGCGGCGCTTGAGTCTGACCCCGGCTGCGGTGGGTAAAAGTGTCGCCAAGCTTGAGGCCCGGCTCGGTGTGCGATTGTTTCAGCGCAGTACCCGCAACCTGACCCTGACCGAGGCCGGCCAGCTGTTTCTCGGTGAGGTCAGTACCAGTCTTCACACCATTCAAAACGCCGTGGCTAATCTGGCCAGCGCGCAAGGACGTCCGGCGGGGACACTGAAAGTCAGCATGGGCACGGCGTTCGGGCGGTTGTACATTGTGCCGTTGCTGGGGGAGTTTCTACGGCGCTTTCCGGCGATCAACCCGGACTGGCATTTTGATAACCGCCAGGTCGACCTGATCGGCCAAGGTTTCGATGCTGCGATTGGCGGTGGCTTTGAACTGCCGCAAGGGGTGGTAGCGCGCAAACTGACGCCGGCCCATAGGGTGCTGGTGGCCTCCGAGGATTATCTGAAGCGGCGCGAGGCGATTGTCGAACCAGACGACTTGCGCCATTGTGACGGAATTCTGATTCGCTCACCGCAAACCGGGCGTGTGCGCTCCTGGCAACTGACCAGTCGCACCCGGCAACACAGCCCATTGGCGCTTGCGGCGCGGATGACCATGAGCGATTCAGAAGCCGCCTGCGTCAGTGCCACGCAGGGTTTGGGTATCGCCTTGGTCAGCCTGCCGTTCGCCGTGAACTACTTGAGCGCGGGTACCTTGCAGCGGGTGTTGCCAGATTGGTATGTCGACGACGGCAATATTTCGATCTATTACGCCGAGCATAAGTTGTTGCCGGGCAAGACCCGGGCGTTTGTCGACTTCATCATCGAGCAGTTTGCCGAGCAGCAACTGGCGCAACGGTTTAGTGCCATCTAGGTTCGACTATGGACCGAGTCATCGTTCATCGCGAGCAAGCCCGCTCCCACATTAGATCTCCATCGGTCACACTTTTGTAGTCTGACGCAGATCAAGTGTGGGAGCGGGCTTGCTCGCGATGGCTGCGACTCGGTCTCAGAGCATGGCTCAGCGCCCAAACCGCCCTGGCCAACCAATAATGGTCTTCGGCCGAGGCGTGGCATAGGTCCGCACCTTGGACGTGGAAAGCCCCAATCGCACCAGCGATTCAGCAATGGTCACCGCCGCGCTCACCCCATCCACCACTGGTACGCCGGTACGCCGACGAATGTGTTCATCCAGCCCGGCCATACCGCCACAACCCAGACAGATCACTTCAGCCTTGTCCTCACTCACCGCCAACTCCGCCTGGCGGACGATGGCCTCCATAGCGCGCTCTGGGTCTTCTTCCAGTTCCAGCACCGCCAGGCCACTGGCTCGAACCGACGCGCAGCGTTCATAAAGGCCGGAAAGCTTGAGGCGGTCCTCGATCAGCGGCACGGTGCGGTCCAGTGTGGTGACCACCGAATAGGCGTGGCCAAGAAACATTGCGGTGCTCGCGCCTGCATCGGTGATGTCCACCACTGGCACGTTGAGCAATTCCTGCAGACCTTCACGGCCATGCTCCCCGTAGCCAGCCTGGATCACCGCGTCATAGGGTTGGTCGTATGACAGCACGCGGTCCATGACGGCGATCGCGGCCAGATAGCTTTCGAAATTGCCTTCGATGGACTCTGCGCCGAAAAAGGGCGTCAGACCGATGATCTCTGTGCCGGGCGAGGCCACAGCTTGCGCCTGTCTGGCGATGGCCTGGGTGATGGACTCGGTGGTGTTGACGTTGACCACAAGAATTCGCATGGGTTGTCCTTATAGCGGAGTCATTTGACGGCCCGGGTTGAACGGGCCGCACTGGAGTTAGTGGCTGACGTTATCAACCGCAATGGCTTCACCGCTGACATCCGCGTAGTGCGGTTGCCGCTTGGCGATGATCAGATAAAGAAGACCTGCGATACCGGCGCCAAACAGCCAGGAGAACGGCGATACGCTGGCAAAGCCCGGAACCAGTGCCAGGGTGATGGCAATCAGCGCCGCGGGAACAAAGGCTGCAACGGCCCGCAAATTCACACCGGCGCTGTAGTAATAAGCGCCCTTTGGATCTTCGCTGTAGAGCTCGGGCACATTGACCTGGCCTTTGCGCACCAGCCAGTAGTCGACCATGATCACCCCGTACAACGGTCCCAACAGCGCGCCGAGCCCGGACAGGAAGTACACGATCACCAGCGGGCTGTTATAGAGATTCCACGGCAGGATCAGCACCGCAATGGTCGCGCTGATCAACCCGGCGCGGCGAAAGTTCAGGTACTTGGGCGCCAGGTTGCTGAGGACGAAGGCGGGGGCGACGAAGTTGGCCATGATGTTCACCGCCACGGTGACGATCAGGAATGCCAGGCAGCCGAGTACCAGAAAAAACGTATTGGGAATCGAGGCGATGATTTCGGTCGGGCTTTCGATGATCCGTCCGTTGATCTGGAACTGCGCACCGCAAAGCAGCACGGTGATGCTGGCGAACACCAGAATATTCACCGGAAGGCCCCAGAAATTGCCGACCTTGATGGTCTTGCGGCACGGTGAAGATCGGGCGAAATCGCAGAAGTTGAGGATCAGCGTGCCGTAGATCGACAGCCACAAGGCGCCGCCGGCGAAAATGTTGCGCCACATCTGGGCCCCGGTCAGTGGTTCGCGGATCGACCAGGCGATGGTCGCGTTGGCCTGGGTGTACATCCACGCCGCCAGGGCGGCGACGGTCAGCAGAATCACCGGCCCGGCAAACGCTTCATAGCGCCGAACCATCTCCATGCCGTAGGCGAGAATCGCCAGTTGCACGAACCAGATCGCCACGAAACATACCCAGCCCAGGCTCGACAACCCGAGGATCGAGTTGTGATCGTACTCGGCAAAGGCTGGGTGGACTGCGGTCAGCAGCACGCGAAACACCACGGAGGCGAGGTACGTCTGGATACCGAACCAGGCAATGGCGATGACGGCGCGGATCAGCGCCGGAATTTGTGCGCCATGGATACCGAAACTGATCCGGCTGATGACCGGGAATGGCACGCCGGTCTTCTGGCCCATGTAGCCGGACAGGTTCATGAAGAAGTACACCAGCGCCGCGCCAATCCCCAGCGACAGCAGAATTTGCCAACCGCCCAGGCCCAGGGCGTACAGGCCGATGGCGAAGGAGTAGTTGGCGATGTTGTGCACGTCATTGGTCCACAACGCAAAGATGCTGTAACGACCCCAGCGTCGGCCTTCGATTTTGGTGGGTGCCAGGTCCTTGTTGTGCAGTCGTGGGCTTAGGCTCAGCGGTGGCGTCGCTCCAAGTGTTTGACTGGTGTTGGATTGAGAGTGGTTGTGGGTGGAGGAGGGCAAATCCAGTGCGATGTTATTAGAGAGGCTTGTACGCATTCCGGCAGGCTCCTGATCCCGGGTTGACGGTGACTGTGCATGAGCGCAAGGCTCGGCAATCTTCGCCGACGGTTCCGGGAATCACTGGGTTCTGGGCATCTGCAGCCTGACGGAGAATTAACCGTGGCAGGTGTGCGGATATAAAGTGTGTGTATGTTTTGAAATTATTGTATACAAAACACAAGTCTTCTTAAGCCACTTCTATGCCAGATTTCTGTCTATGAATTCTGTGTTTAATTTCGTTTTTATATATTATGAAGGTAAGTGACTGAAATATAATCAATATTAATTGACCGATTGAACAGGTATTTATTTTTTGAGGGTGTCCAGGCTTGCGCAGGCGAGCAGTAGCTCAGAAGGGAGGATGTAACTTTTTGGGGCGCTGACAGGTAAAGTGCACACGGAAATGGCACCTATGGTGACATTCTTGTACACACGTTTTTCGCGGGACAGGTCTTGACTGGCTGGATATCAAAAGATCGACGAACGCGGCCCGAGCTTTCGCCAGCTCCTGCATTGGATGTGTGTACATCAACCAGGAGCTGCCGCAGGTTGCGATCTTTACGCTTTGCTGATGATATTCCCGGCGTGCAGCCCGCATTCTTTCTGCGTGGCTTCTTCCCACCACCAGCGGCCTTCGCGCTCGTGTTGGTTCGGCAGGACAGGGCGGGTGCACGGCTCGCAGCCGATGCTGATAAAACCGCGTTCGTGCAGGCTGTTGTAAGGCAGCTCAAGCATGCGGATGTAACCCCAGATCTCTTCGCTGGTCATTTGTGCCAGCGGGTTGAATTTGTAGAGGGTACGTTCAGGAGTGGAGAAGGCACTGTCGATTTCCAGCGCGGCAACCTGGCTGCGGGTGCCGGGGCTCTGGTCGCGGCGTTGGCCGGTAGCCCAGGCGCTGACGGTGGAAAGTTTGCGGCGCAGTGGTTCGATCTTGCGGATGCCGCAGCATTCGCCATGACCATCCTTGTAGAAGCTGAACAGGCCTTTTTCCTTCACGAAGGGTTCAAGCTTGCTTTGATCCGGCGATACCAGCTCGATCTGGATCTTGTAGTGCTCGCGAACCTGCTCGATGAACCGGTAGGTTTCCGGATGCAGACGGCCGGTGTCCAGGCTGAAGACCTTGACGTTTTTGTTCAGCTTCCAGGCCATGTCCACCAGCACCACGTCTTCCGCGCCGCTGAAGGAAATCCACAAGTCGTCGCCGAACTGGGCGAAGGCCAGTTTAAGAATGTCCTGGGCGGACTTGTTGGCATAGGTTGCAGCGAGTTCAGCGACGTCGAATGATTGGCTCATCAGGGCGGTTTCCTACAGGTCGGTGGCGCTAAGCGCTCTATATACTGGCGATGGTAACAAAAACCTGTGGTGGCTGGCTCGCTCCTCTGCGTTGCGTCGGTCAGAGCGAGTCGCTAGAGTTCGGCTGTCCTTTTACTCGCCTCGACTCAATAATCAATACAAATGGGAGTGTCTTGTGGAAATTGCCTGTCTCGACCTGGAAGGTGTGCTGGTCCCGGAAATCTGGATCGCCTTTGCCGAAAAAACCGGTATTGAATCCCTCAAGGCAACCACTCGGGATATTCCCGATTACGACGTGCTGATGAAGCAGCGCCTGCGGATTCTTGATGAGCACGGCTTGAAGCTGTCCGATATCCAGGAAGTGATCGCGACCCTCAAGCCGCTGGACGGTGCCATTGAGTTCGTCAACTGGCTGCGCGAGCGGTTTCAGGTGGTGATTCTTTCGGACACTTTCTATGAGTTCTCCCAGCCGCTGATGCGTCAACTGGGTTTCCCGACGCTGCTTTGCCATCGGTTGATCACTGATGAAACGGATCGGGTGATCGGCTATCAACTGCGCCAGAAAGACCCCAAGCGCCAGTCGGTGCTGGCGTTCAAGAGCCTGTACTACCGAGTGATCGCGGCCGGTGATTCATACAACGACACCACGATGCTGGGCGAGGCCGACGCGGGGATTCTGTTTCATGCGCCGGAAAACGTGATTCGCGAGTTCCCGCAGTTTCCGGCAGTGCACACCTTTGCCGAGCTCAAGCAGGAGTTCTTGAAAGCTTCGAATCGGGAGTTGAGCCTGTAATCGGATGACGGGTTGGGTTGAGTGTCGATCGTTCCCACGCTCCGCGTGGGAATGCCTCACTGGACGCTCTGCGTCCGCTTCGACAGTGACGCAGAGCGTCACGGACTGCATTCCCACGCAGAGCATGGGAACGATCGACTGTCACAATCCCTGCAAGGTTTCCAGCAGCACCTTCACCTTGGTGATGGACTCCTGATATTCGGCCTGCCAGTCCGAGTCCGCGACGATTCCGCCACCGCCCCAGCAGCAGACTTGCTCATCCTTGACCAGCAAGCTGCGGATGGCGATAGAACTGTCCATTTCCCCGCGTACATCCAGATACAGCAATGAGCCGCAATATAACCCGCGTCGGGTCGGTTCCAGCTCGTCGATGATTTGCATCGCACGGATTTTCGGTGCGCCGGTGATCGAGCCGCCGGGGAAACTGCCGGCGATCAGGTCCAGGGCATCTTTATCATCCGCCAACTCGCCGGTGACGCTGCTGACCAGGTGATGCACGTTCGGGTAGCTTTCCAGGCTGAACAACTCCGGCACTCGCACCGAGCCGATACGGCAGGTGCGGCCCAGATCGTTGCGCAGCAGGTCGACGATCATCAGGTTTTCCGCACGATCCTTGGCGCTGGCCAGCAGCTCGGTGGCATTGGCCGCGTCTTCAAAAGCGTCCTTGCCGCGCGGCCGGGTGCCTTTGATCGGACGGGTTTCCACGTGGCCGTCACTGACTTTCACGAAGCGTTCCGGAGACAGGCTCAGCACCGCGCCGCCGTCGGGCAGGCTCTGGAAACCGGAGAAGGGCGTCGGGCACGCTGCCCGCAGCGCGCAGTACGCCGTCCACGGGTCGCCCTGGCATCGCGCGCGGAAGCGTTGGGCAAAGTTGACCTGATAACAGTCGCCGGCCTGAATGTAATGCTGGATGCGCAGGAAAGCTTGCTGATAGTCGCCGGGACTGAGGTCAGGGCTCATCGGACCGTTTAGCGTGAAGGCTTCGGGTGTCGAGTGCGCTGGCTGGCTGAACAGCTCGATCAGGCGCTGACGTTCGGTATCGGCCAGGCTTGGGTGAAACACCAGTTGGCTGGTGCCCGACAAGTGATCGCTGATCAACGCCCAGTTGTACAGACCCAGGTGCGCATCGGGTAACCGCAAGTCATCACGGGCCTGGTTCGGCAGGGTTTCCAGATGGCGGCCAAAGTCATAGCTGAGGTAGCCGATCAAGCCGCCGACGAAGGGCAGTTGATACGGTTGCGGCAGCGCAGCGTTGCCAAGTCGGGTCAGGTTGTTACGTAGCCGTTGCAGGAAATGGGCACCGCTTTCGTCCGGTAATACTGTTAGCTGCTCCAGCGGCCAGGCGCTGAGCAGGTCATAGTGTCCGCGCTCGGCGCTCGGGCGACCGCTGTCGAGCAGCACGGCGCCGGGGGCATGCCGAATCGCCGCGAAATACTCGGCGGGGTTGGCGCGATAAGGGAGCGGGTGTACGGAGCAGGTCAACATGCGGGGCAGATCAGTCATCGGTGCGCGGCTGGCGATTGTAGTCCCCTGCAGGATTTGCTCCTAGAGGGGATGTCGGGGGATGGCACTTTTTACGTCGCAAGAATGCTGTAGCCGCGTCCTTCGGCAGCGCCTACAGGGTTGCGGTCACGGGGTGTATTCCCTGACCTTGCGTGAGGAGTGCTCATTGTGTTCTTCAAACGCTGGTATATGCCCGAACAGATGTTGAGCAAAACGCACACGTTCCTCCGGCGTTTCCTTGATGCCTCTGGCCTTGAGCTCTTCCAGGCGCGCTTCCACGGCATGGGTGCGCAGGGTCAGGCCGCAATCGTTGGCGATCTGGATGTTCAGGCCGGGGCGGGCATTGAGTTCGAGAATCAACGGGCCTTTTTCCTGGTCCAGCACCATATCGACGCCGATATAGCCCAGTCCGCAGAGTTCATAGCAACCGGCCGCCAGCTTCATGAAGCCGTCCCAATAAGGCAGCTGCACGCCGTCCACCGCATTGGTGGTGTCCGGGTGTTTGGTGATGATGCTGTTCAGCCAGGTACCGCGCAGGGTCAGGCCGGTGGCCATGTCGACACCGACGCCGATGGCGCCCTGGTGCAGGTTGGCTTTGCCATTCGACTGACGGGTTGGCAGGCGCAACATGGCCATCACCGGATAGCCCATCAGTACGATGACGCGGATATCGGGCACGCCTTCGTAGCTGATACTTTTGAAGATCTGGTCCGGGATTACGCGGTATTCGATCAATGCCCGATCACGATGACCGCCCAGGGAATACAGGCCAGTCAGAATGCTGGAAATCTGATGTTCGATTTCCTCATGGGTGATGATTTTCCCGGACACCGTGCGATAGCGGCCCTCGAAGCGGTCGGCGATCACCAGGATGCCGTCACCGCCAGCCCCCTGGGCCGGCTTGATGACGAAGTCGCTGCGCCCGCCGATGATCTCGTCGAGCTTGTCGATTTCCTTTTCGGTGGAGATCACTCCGTACATTTCCGGTACCTGAATGCCGGCCTTGATCGCACGTTCCTTGGTGATGATTTTGTCATCGACAATCGGGTACAGGCTGCGCTTGTTGTACTTGAGCACGTAGTCTGCGTTACGCCGATTGATCCCCATGACACCCCGGGCTTGCAGGGCCTTCCAGGTCTTCCAGAGGCCAAACATTACGAATCAGCCTTGAGGAAGGCTTTGAACCGCACCAGTTCGGTGAGGCGGTAGCCACGATAGCGCCCCATGGCCAGCATGAAGCCCACCATAATGAACAGTATCGCCGGGAAGGTGAACACGAAGTAGATCAGCTCCGGCACGCTCATGATCAGGTGTGCCAGGGAGGCGGCGAACAGCGTACCAATGGCGACTTTCATCGCATGGCCGGCACCACGTTCTTCCCAGGTGATCGACAGGCGTTCGATGGTCATGGTCAGAATCACCATCGGGAACAGCGCTACCGACAGGCCGCGTTCCAGGCCCAGTTTGTGGCTGAAGAGGCTGATCGCAGCGATCAGCACCACGACAAAGGTCAATACCACCGACAGCCTGGGCAGCATTTGCAGTTTCAAGTGTTCAAGGTACGAGCGTAGCGACAAGCCCAGCGCGGTGATGATGGTGAACAGCACGATACCGAATCCCAGCTGCGTCTCGCGAAAGGCCAGGGCAATCAGTACCGGGGTGAACGTGCCCAGGGTCTGCAGGCCGATCAGGTTGCGCAGGATCAGAATCACCAGCACGCCGATCGGGATCATCACCATGACCATGAACGTCTGCTGGGTTTGCAGCGGCAGACCGTAGAGCGAATATCCGAGGAAGTTGGCGTCGGAGTTTTCGTCGGTCAGCTTGGCCAGGCGTATGGCGTTCATTTCGCTGTTGTTCATGCTGAAGGTGACGGTGGCTTTCTTGCCGCCATCGACGGTAATCAGGTTGTCATCACCGGTCCACCACAGCAGGCGGTCGGTGGGCAGGCCTTGCTCGCCGGTATCCGGGTTGAAGTACAGCCAGTCGGTGCCGTTGAAGCTGCGCAGCCACAGTTCCGGAGTTTGCGGCTGGTCCGCCACCAGGCGAATGGTGTGGACCTTTTCCATCGGCACATGGGCGATAGACAGCAAAAGCTCGACGATCTTTGCCTTGTGCGGCGTCGACGGATCGCCACCCAGCAGCAGTTTGACGTTGTCGTCATTGAGGTTGTTGACACGTTTGATGGCTTCGCCGATGAAGGTTTCGACGTCCGCCGAGTGCTGGCGAATCGGGGCGAGCAGGGCTTCAGCAGCGATTTTTTCCGGGCCTTCGACCGGGATGCTGTCGCGGAAAGTCGGGCCTTTGATCTTGGATTTTTCACCGCTGTAGCGCTTGGTCAGCACCAGACGGTAGTAGAGGGTCTGATTGCCCTTGGCGCGACGGGCGGACCAGGTGACCTTGCGGTTGCCGTCGACGCGGTTGACGGCCACGCCGTAGTTGTTGGAGATAAAGCTTTCGTTGAGGCTGACGTAGTCGCGGCTCAGTGGTGGCACGAACATCTGAATCTTGATCGGGTCCTTGGCACTGGCGACGAACTGGACCTTGGCATCGATGTTCCACAAGTCGTCGGTGGCGTCTTCGGTCACGGGAATGCCGAGCACGAAAATCTGGTAGGCCGTGACTGAAATACCCAGCACCACCAGGATGGCGATCAGGATTTTCAGATGGAGGGTAAGAGCGCGCATTGAAATTACTCTGCGGTATGAGCGTCGGCGGCGCAGGCGGGTTTGCCAGCAGCGTATTTGAGACTGGGGTCGACCAGCGCATCAAAGCGCTTGAGCGCTTCGGATCCGATCAAAAGCGGGTATTGGAATGCACTTCGGTCGGTCAGGTTAACTTCAATACTGCGCAAAGCGCTGCCCATGCAGATATCCAGGGCAATCACCGGGCGGGCGGTGTAGGTCTTGTCTTCATAGGGATCGTAGTCGCCCGCGCGGCGCTTGATCTTGCTGACCCGCGCCAGTGGACGTTCAATCGGGTGTGAGTGGGCGGTGTCAATGGCCAGGTAGAAGCGTACCCAGGACTCGCCGTTACGTTTGAAACGTTTGATGTCGCGAGCACTGAGGGAGGCGGTTTTGGCGCCGGTGTCGAGTTTGGCCGCGACTTCCAGATCGATCCCGGCAAGCTTTGCGTATTCATTCAGGCCATAAACGGTCTTCTCGGCGGCAGCGCTCACACCGGGCAGGCAGAGTAGGCAAAGCAATGTAGGGAAGGGCTTGAGTCTCATAAATCCTGGAGCGTCGCAATGCGATCTTCGGTTCAAGGCGACTGGCATTGCTGCGCAACCTCGTGCGCCTGCCATAAAAAGATGACAGGCAAATGCGGGCGGCATTCTAGCATGCTGGTTTTATGGCGCCAGCGCTCCAGGTTGGCTATAAACAGGGGTTCTGCATCGTTATGGTGCAGATGGTTATTAGACGATTGTCGACAATACCTATTTTTCCTTTGACTGTTTGTATGTAATTAGCTAGTTTTTGTCGCATTGGATTTAAAGGTGTCGACAATATGCTGGATCAACTCGATCCCCCAGTTCTGATGCAGGATGATTCGGAGACCCTCTCCGAGAATGTCTTCCGGCGTATCCAGGCAGCCATTGTCAAAGGCGATATCGCCCCGGGCAGCAAGATTTCCGAGCCGGAGCTGGCGCGCACCTATGGCATCAGCCGCGGGCCGTTGCGTGAGGCGATCCACCGTCTGGAAGGGCAGCGGCTGCTGGTGCGCATTCCCCATGTCGGCGCGCGGGTGGTTTCCCTCAGCCATGCCGAGTTGATCGAACTCTATGAAATCCGCGAATCCCTGGAAGGCATGGCTTGTCGTCTGGCCGCCGAGCGCATGAGCGTCGAAGAAATCGACGAGCTGCGCCGGGTTCTCGAGACCCATGAGCGCGATGCCGCGTTCCAGGCCGGTGTCGGTTATTACCAGCAGGAAGGCGATTTCGACTTTCACTACCGGATCATTCAGGGCGCGGGCAACCGCACCCTGACCCAGATGCTCTGCGGTGAGCTGTACCAGTTGGTTCGCATGTACCGCATACAGTTTTCCGCTACGCCTAACCGCCCGCGCCAGGCGTTCGCCGAACATCACCGGATTCTCGACGCGATTGCTGATCGCGACGGTGAACTGGCCGAGTTGTTGATGCGCCGCCACATCGGCGCTTCCAAACGCAATATCGCGCGTCATTACCAGGACAGCGCCAACCAGACAGCCACTCCACGAGGTGAGTCATGAGTTCCAACAAGAGCACTCCAGGCCAGCGTTTCCGCGATGCGGTCGCCAGTGAACAGCCGCTGCAAGTGGTCGGCGCGATCAACGCCAACCACGCCTTGCTGGCCAAGCGCGCCGGTTTCAAGGCGATCTACCTGTCCGGTGGCGGGGTGGCTGCCGGCTCTCTCGGTGTGCCGGACCTGGGTATTACCGGTCTGGATGACGTGTTGACCGACGTACGCCGGATCACTGACGTCTGCGATCTGCCGCTGCTGGTGGACGTGGACACCGGTTTCGGCTCCTCGGCGTTCAACGTGGCACGTACCGTCAAGTCGATGATCAAGTTCGGCGCGGCGGCGATTCACATCGAAGACCAGGTCGGCGCCAAGCGCTGCGGCCACCGTCCGAACAAGGAAATCGTTTCTCAACAGGAAATGGTCGACCGCATCAAGGCCGCCGTCGATGCGCGCACCGATGACAGCTTCGTCATCATGGCGCGTACCGATGCGCTGGCGGTGGAAGGTCTGGAGTCGGCGCTCGATCGCGCCGCAGCCTGCATCGAGGCTGGCGCCGATATGGTTTTCCCGGAAGCCATTACCGAACTGGAAATGTACAAGCTGTTTGCCAGCCGCGTGAAAGCGCCGATTCTGGCCAATATCACGGAATTCGGCGCGACGCCGCTGTACACCGTCGAGCAATTGAAAGCCGCCGATGTTTCGCTGGTGCTGTACCCGCTGTCGGCATTCCGCGCCATGAACAAGGCTGCAGAAAACGTCTACACCGCCATTCGCCGCGACGGCACGCAGCAGAACGTCATCGACACTATGCAAACCCGTATGGAGCTGTACGACGCCATCGATTACCACGTTTTCGAGCAGAAGCTTGATGCGTTGTTTGCGTCGAAGAAATAAACCGTAAATCGGGGGGCTCGGTCCGCCTTTGAAAGGATCGCAGCCTTCGGCATCACCCAAAGAACCTGATGAAACACAACTTGCCGATTCCCTAACAAATTCAAGATTGGAGAAAGCAATGGCCGAAGCAAAAGTATTGAGTGGCGCCGGGCTACGGGGCCAGGTGGCCGGGCAAACCGCATTGTCCACCGTGGGACTGGAGGGCGCGGGCCTGACCTATCGCGGCTATGACGTTCGCGAACTGGCCGCCGACGCACAGTTCGAAGAAGTGGCCTACCTGCTGCTGTACGGCGAGCTGCCGACCAAGGCGCAGCTGGCGGCCTACATCAGCAAACTGAGCAAGCTGCGTGACCTGCCGCAAGCGCTGAAGGAGGTGCTCGAGCGCATTCCGGCGGACGTTCACCCGATGGACGTGATGCGCACCGGATGCTCGTTCCTGGGCAACATCGAACCGGAGAAAGACTTCTCTGAACAACATGATGCCACCGACCGGCTGCTGGCCGCGTTCCCGGCGATCATGTGCTACTGGTATCGCTTCAGCCACGACGGCAAACGCATTAACTGCGTGACCGATGAAGAATCCATCGGCGGGCATTTCCTGCACTTGCTGCACGATAAGAAGCCGAGCGAATTGCACGTCAAGGTCATGAACGTTTCGCTGATCCTTTACGCGGAACACGAGTTCAACGCATCGACCTTTACCGCTCGAGTCTGCGCGTCGACCTTGTCCGACCTGTATTCCTGCATCACCGCGGCCATCGGCTCCTTGCGCGGCCCGCTGCACGGCGGCGCCAACGAAGCGGCAATGGAAATGATCGAGCGCTTCAAGTCCCCCGAGGAGGCGATCAAAGGCACCCTCGGCATGCTCGAGCGCAAAGACAAGATCATGGGTTTTGGTCACGCGATCTATAAAGACAACGACCCGCGTAATGAAGTGATCAAGGGCTGGTCGAAAAAGCTCGCCGATGAAGTGGGCGACAAGGTGTTGTTCCCGGTCTCTGAAGCCATCGACAAGACCATGTGGGAGCAAAAGAAACTGTTCCCCAACGCCGACTTCTACCACGCCTCGACGTACCACTTCATGGGCATTCCGACCAAGCTGTTCACGCCGATTTTTGTCTGCTCACGCCTGACCGGCTGGGCCGCTCACGTGTTCGAGCAGCGCGCCCACAACCGCATCATCCGCCCGAGTGCCGAGTACGTCGGCGTTGAACAGCGCAAGTTCGTGCCAATCGAGCAACGCTGACCGGTGGGCATCGGCGTCGGTTGCTGAATGAAACGAAGAACCCTGTGTAGGAGCCGGGCTTGCTCGCGATAGCGGTGTAACTGTCGACATCAATGTTGAATGTCAGTCCGTCATCGCGAGCAAGCTCGCTCCTACAGTGGATCGCGTTCATTTCAAGCCCGGTGCCAGGCGCCTCCCTCTGAAACTACCGTGATCGAGTCCTGACGCCCATGAACACTGAATTCCGCAAATCGCTGCCCGGTACCCAACTGGATTACTTCGACGTCCGCGCGGCTGTCGACGGCATCCAGCCCGGTGCCTACGACACACTGCCTTACACCTCCCGTGTGCTGGCCGAGAACCTGGTACGTCG
This sequence comes from Pseudomonas sp. GW821-FHT07G10, assembly GCF_059418545.1. Lineage (NCBI taxonomy): Bacteria > Pseudomonadati > Pseudomonadota > Gammaproteobacteria > Pseudomonadales > Pseudomonadaceae > Pseudomonas > Pseudomonas sp. GW821-FHT07G10. Next base: position 47,791 of record NZ_JBWKQB010000005.1, read on the forward strand.
CTGCGATCCTGCGACCCTCACCGACTCCCTGAAGCAGCTCATCGAACGCAAGCGCGATCTGGACTTCCCGTGGTTCCCGGCCCGTGTGGTGTGTCATGACATTCTCGGCCAGACCGCGCTGGTCGACCTCGCCGGCTTGCGTGATGCCATCGCCCTGCAAGGTGGCGACCCGGCCTTGGTCAACCCGGTGGTGCCGACCCAACTGATCGTCGATCACTCGCTGGCCGTGGAGTGCGGCGGCTTCGACCCGGACGCGTTCACCAAGAACCGTGCGATCGAAGATCGACGCAACGAAGACCGTTTCCACTTCATCAACTGGACCAAGAAGGCGTTCAAGAACGTCGACGTGATTCCGCCAGGCAACGGGATCATGCACCAGATCAATCTGGAGAAAATGTCTCCGGTGATTCAGGTGCGCGATGGCGTGGCCTTCCCGGATACCTGTGTCGGCACCGACAGCCACACCCCGCACGTGGATGCCCTTGGGGTGATCGCCATCGGCGTCGGTGGCCTGGAAGCCGAGAGCGTGATGCTCGGCCGCGCCTCGTGGATGCGCCTGCCGGAAAGTGTCGGCGTCGAGCTGACGGGCAAGCTGCAACCGGGCATCACCGCCACCGACATGGTGCTGGCGCTGACCGAGTTCTTGCGTAAACAAAAAGTCGTCGGCGCATGGCTGGAATTCTTCGGCGAAGGCGCTTCGGCGCTGACCTTGGGCGACCGCGCGACCATTTCCAACATGGCCCCGGAATACGGTGCCACCGCGGCGATGTTCTACATCGACCAGCAGACCATCGACTACCTGAAACTCACCGGCCGTGAAGACCAGCAGGTGCAACTGGTAGAGCTCTACGCCAAACAGACCGGTCTTTGGGCCGACAGCCTGAAGCAGGCGCAATATGAGCGTGGTCTGCGGTTCGATCTGTCTTCGGTGGTGCGCAATATGGCCGGTCCGAGCAATCCCCATGCGCGGGTGGCCACCACGGACCTCGCGGCCAAGGGCATTGCCGGTCAGTGGGACGATGTACCGGGGCAGATGCCCGATGGCGCGGTGATCATTGCCGCCATCACCAGCTGCACCAACACCAGCAACCCGCGCAACGTCATCGCCGCCGGCCTGATGGCGCGTAACGCCAACAAGCTGGGGCTGACCCGCAAGCCGTGGGTCAAGTCGTCCCTGGCCCCGGGTTCCAAGACCGTTGCGCTGTACCTGGACGAAGCCGGCCTGACTCAAGAGCTGGAGCAACTGGGATTCGGCGTGGTGGCGTTCGCCTGCACTACCTGCAACGGCATGTCTGGCGCGCTGGACCCGGTGATCCAGCAAGAGATCATCGACCGCGATCTGTACGCCACCGCCGTGTTGTCGGGTAACCGCAACTTCGACGGGCGTATTCACCCATACGCCAAGCAGGCGTTCCTCGCTTCGCCGCCGCTGGTGGTGGCTTACGCTATTGCCGGGACCATCCGTTTCGACATCGAAAAAGACGTGCTGGGCCTGACCGCCGATGGCAAGGAAATCCGCCTCAAAGATATCTGGCCCAGCGACGAAGAGATCGATGCGGTGGTCAAGGCGTCGGTCAAGCCGGAGCAGTTCCGCAAGGTGTATATCCCGATGTTCGCGATTCACGAAGACACAGGTCCCAAGGTCGAGCCGCTGTACGACTGGCGCGAGATGAGCACCTACATCCGCCGTCCGCCGTACTGGGAAGGTGCGCTGGCCGGTGAGCGTCCGCTCAAGGGCATGCGTCCATTGGCCGTGCTGCCGGATAACATCACTACCGATCACCTGTCGCCGTCCAACGCGATCATGCTCGACAGCGCCGCCGGTGAGTACCTGGCGAAAATGGGCCTGCCGGAGGAGGACTTCAACTCCTACGCCACCCACCGTGGCGATCACTTGACCGCGCAACGCGCAACCTTCGCCAATCCGAAACTGTTCAACGAAATGGTCAAGGAAAACGGAGCGGTCAAACAGGGTTCCCTGGCCCGCGTCGAACCGGAAGGCAAGGTCATGCGCATGTGGGAAGCCATCGAGACCTACATGGAGCGCAAGCAGCCGCTGATCATCATCGCCGGCGCCGATTACGGTCAGGGTTCTTCCCGTGACTGGGCGGCCAAGGGCGTGCGTCTGGCCGGCGTGGAAGCCATCGCCGCCGAAGGTTTCGAGCGCATCCACCGTACCAACCTGGTCGGCATGGGTGTGCTGCCGCTGGAATTCAAACCGGGTGTAGATCGCAAGACGCTGGGTATCGACGGCAGCGAAACCTTCGACGTGATCGGCGAGCGTACCCCCCGTGCCACGCTAACCCTGTTGATTAACCGCAAGAACGGTGAGTGCCTCGAGGTGCCGGTCACCTGTCGCCTCGATACCGCCGAAGAAGTCTCGATCTACGAGGCCGGTGGTGTGCTGCAACGTTTCGCCCAGGACTTCCTCGAGTCGGCGGTTGCCGTCTAATACGACGAGCTGGAGCGGGACGTCGAAGTCCCGCCCCGGCCTATAAGGAAAAACATGGCTCACGTACCGCAAATCAAGATTCCCGCCACCTACATGCGAGGCGGCACCAGCAAAGGCGTGTTCTTCAGCCTGCAAGACCTTCCCGAATCTGCCCAGGTCCCGGGTGCTGCACGCGATGCACTGTTGCTACGGGTGATTGGTAGCCCGGATCCGTATGACAAGCAGATCGATGGCATGGGGGCTGCGACCTCGAGCACCAGCAAGACGGTCATCCTGTCCAGGAGCACAAGGCCCGACCACGACGTCGATTACCTGTTCGGTCAGGTCTCCATCGACAAGCCCTTCGTCGACTGGAGCGGCAACTGCGGCAACCTCTCCGCGGCGGTCGGCGCATTTGCCATCAGCAGCGGCCTGGTGGACGCCAGCCGCATCCCCCAAAACGGTGTGGCCACGGTGCGCATCTGGCAGGCCAATATCGGCAAGACCATCATCGCCCATGTGCCCATCACTGACGGCGCGGTGCAGGAAACCGGTGATTTCGAGCTCGACGGCGTGACCTTTCCTGCCGCCGAAGTCCAGCTCGAGTTCATGGACCCGGCCGCCGAGGAGGAGGGTGCGGGCGGCTCGATGTTCCCCACCGGCAATCTGGTCGATGACCTGCAGGTGCCAGGCCTTGGCACGCTCAAGGTGACGATGATCAATGCCGGGATCCCGACCATCTTCGTCAACGCGGATGCCATCGGCTACACTGGCACCGAGTTGCAGGGCGACATCAACGGTGACGCGAAGGCGCTGGCGATGTTCGAGACGATTCGTGCACACGGCGCACTGCGCATGGGCCTCATCCAGCACATTGATGAAGCCGCCAAGCGTCAGCACACGCCCAAGGTCGCCTTCGTCGCCAGGCCGGCCGATTACCTTGCCTCCAGCGGCAAGTTGATTTGCGCGGGTGACGTGGACCTGCTCGTACGCGCGCTGTCCATGGGCAAGCTGCACCACGCCATGATGGGCACGGCCGCTGTGGCCATCGGCACCGCCGCGGCAATTCCGGGCACGCTGGTGAGCCTCGCTGCCGGCGGCAGTGCGCACAGTGCGGTGCGCTTCGGTCATCCCTCGGGCACCCTGCGCGTAGGCGCGGAGGCCAGCCAGGTCAACGGCGAGTGGACTGTGAACAAGGCCATCATGAGCCGCAGCGCCCGTGTGCTGATGGAAGGCTGGGTGCGCGTGCCGGGTGATGCTTTCTAAGGCGGGCTTGCTCCCCGGTGAATGATAAGGCGGTGCGCCTGGCACACCGCGGCGCCTGCATCGCGAGCAAGCCCGCTCCCACATTAGATTTTCGGTGTGAGCACAATTGTGTGCAGGGCACCGATCCAGTGTGGGAGCGGGCTTGCTCGCGATGGCGGCGCCCCGTTCTCTCAGAAGACCAAGACAATTGTTCCCGCACTTAACCGAGGGAATCAAAGATGAGCGCTAACGTCGACCTGAACTATCGCCCCGACTACGACACCGTCCTGCAGGACATTGCCGACTACGTCCTGAACTTCAGGATCAAGTCCAAAGAAGCGCTGGACACTGCCCGCAACTGCCTGATGGACACCCTCGGCTGTGGCCTGCTGGCCCTGCGTTTTCCGGAGTGCACCAAGCACCTGGGGCCGATCGTGGAGGGCACTGTCGTACCGTTTGGCGCTCGGGTACCAGGCACCAGTTTTCGCCTTGATCCGGTCAAGGCGGCCTGGGACATTGGTTGCATCGTTCGTTGGCTCGACTACAACGACACCTGGCTGGCCGCCGAGTGGGGTCATCCATCCGACAACCTCGGCGGCATCCTGGCTGTGGCTGACCACCTGTCGCAGAAGCGTGTGGCCAATGGCGACGCGCCCCTGACCATTCGCGCCGTGCTGGAAGCGATGATCATGGCCCACGAGATACAGGGCGTGATCGCACTGGAAAACTCCTTCAATCGCGTAGGTCTGGACCACGTAATCCTGGTGAAAGTGGCCTCGACCGCTGTCACCGCGAAACTGATGGGCGCCAACCGCGAGCAACTGTTGTCCGCGTTGTCCCACGCGTTCGCCGATGGTCAGGCGCTGCGCACCTACCGTCACGCGCCGAACGCCGGTTCGCGTAAATCCTGGGCGGCGGGCGATGCGTCGAGCCGTGGCGTGCGTCTGGCGGACATTGCCATGCGCGGCGAAATGGGCATCCCGGGTGTGCTGACAGCAAAACAGTGGGGGTTCTACGACGTGCTGTTCAGCCATACCAACAAGGATCTGGCGCTCAAACCTGAAGACAAGCGTTGCTTCTGCTTCTCGCAGAAATTCGGCACCTACGTGATGGAGAACGTGCTGTTCAAAATCAGCTTCCCGGCCGAGTTTCACGCGCAAACTGCCTGTGAAGCTGCCGTGACCCTGCACGCTCAGGTCAAGGATCGCCTGCACGACATCGACAAGATCGTCATCACCACTCACGAATCGGCGATCCGCATCATTTCCAAGGTCGGCAAGCTGGCCAACGCCGCTGACCGCGACCACTGCATTCAGTACATGACTGCCGTACCGTTGGCTTTCGGTAACCTGGTGGCCGAGCAATACGAAGACGATTTTCACGCCGGCCATCCGATTATCGATGAACTGCGCGAGAAGATGGTCGTCGTCGAAGACCCGCGTTACACCAGCGAATACCTGGAAGCCGACAAGCGTTCCATCGCCAACGCCCTGCAAGTGTTCTTCAAGGACGGCTCGAAAACCGGACAGGTCGTGGTTGAGTACCCGATTGGCCACCGCCGTCGCCGCGCCGACGGCATTCCATTGCTGGAGGACAAGTTCAAGACCAACCTGGCAACCCGGTTCACCGCGCAACGCACCGCTGAAATCTTTGCCCTGTGCAAGGACCAGGCTGCACTTGAAGTGACCCCGGTCAACCGCTTTGTTGATATGTTCGTGGTCTGACGCCTGCACGCCCCGGAACGCACGATCTTGATCAGCAGTTTGAGCAAGGCGCTGGCGACGGCTTCAGGGCTGGGGAATGAGTGGGCTAAGCGCTTGAAATTACACCGCGTTATCGTTCATCGCGAGCAAGCTCGCTCCTACAGGAAGTACACGATCTAGTAATGTGGGAGCGGGCTTGCTCGCGATAGCGGTCTGACAGGCGATATAACAATTACTTGAACCGCCGTTCCACGCCTTTCTCCACCAGAATCTTCGCCGAAATCTCTTCCACCGAAAAATGTGTGGAGTTGATATGCGCGATGTTCTCGCGGCGGAACAGATTCTCCACTTCCCGTACTTCGAATTCGCACTGGGCATAACTCGAATAGCGGCTGTTAGGCTTGCGCTCGTTGCGGATCGCAGTGAGGCGGTCCGGGTCGATGGTCAGGCCGAACAGTTTGTGCTGATGGGCGCGTAGGGCTGCGGGCAGTTGCAGACGCTCCATGTCGTCTTCGGTCAGCGGGTAGTTGGCCGCGCGGATGCCGAATTGCATGGCCATGTACAGGCAGGTCGGGGTTTTGCCGCAGCGCGAGACACCCACCAGGATCAGATCGGCCTTGTCGTAATAGTGGGTTCGGGCGCCGTCGTCGTTGTCGAGGGCGAAGTTCACCGCCTCGATGCGTTCCATATAGTTGGAGTTGTGGCCAATGGAATGAGACTTGCCGACCGAATACGACGAATGCTCGCTCAACTCCTGCTCCAGTGGCGCGAGGAAGGTCGAGAAAATGTCAATCATGAAACCATTGGAAGTCGCGAGGATCTCACGAATATCCTGATTGACGATGGTATCGAAGATGATCGGGCGAAATCCGTCCTTTTCGGCGGCATTGTTGATTTGTTGTACCATGGCCCGCGCTTTGTCCACGCTGTCGATGTACGGCCGTATGGCTTTGCTGAAGGTAATGTTTTCGAACTGCGCCAACAGGCTTTGACCCAGGGTTTCGGCTGTAATGCCCGTGCCATCGGAGATAAAGAAAGCAGATCGTTTCATTTGCGCCTTGGGCCTTAAGCTGGTGACGATTCTTGGATATGATAGGCGCGGTTTGTCGGCCTCGGATGGCCCGCATTCTCACTTATTTTCCAGGTCCAGGCCATATCGCCGGCAAACGCTCCCATTGAGCAGCCGGTGTTCTGAGCTTTTCCAACACAGCTAGTGGAGAGATCACCTTGGTAGAGTACGTAGTTTCCCTCGATAAGCTCGGCGTCCATGATGTAGAGCATGTGGGGGGCAAGAACGCATCCCTGGGCGAGATGATCAGTAACCTTGCGGGTGCCGGTGTATCGGTTCCCGGTGGCTTTGCCACGACGGCTCAGGCTTATCGTGATTTTCTCGAATTAAGTGGTTTGAACGACCAGATCCACGCCGCGCTTGATGCGCTGGACGTCGATGACGTGAATGCCCTGGCCAAAACCGGCGCGCAAATCCGTCAATGGATCATGGAGGCCGAGTTTCCGGAGAAGCTCAACGCCGAAATCCGCACCGCGTTCGCCACGCTGTCGGCCGGTAATCCGGACATGGCGGTGGCTGTGCGTTCCTCGGCGACCGCCGAAGACTTGCCGGACGCTTCCTTCGCCGGTCAACAGGAAACCTTCCTGAACATCCGTGGCGTCGAAAACGTCATCCGCGCCGCCAAGGAAGTGTTTGCTTCCCTGTTCAACGATCGCGCCATTTCCTACCGCGTACACCAGGGTTTCGACCACAAGCTGGTCGCCCTGTCGGCTGGCGTGCAGCGCATGGTGCGCTCGGAAACCGGCACCGCCGGCGTGATGTTCACCCTGGATACCGAGTCGGGCTTCCGTGACGTGGTGTTCATCACCGGCGCCTACGGCCTGGGCGAAACCGTCGTACAAGGCGCGGTGAACCCGGATGAGTTCTACGTCCACAAAGGCACGCTGGCTGCCGGTCGCCCGGCAATCCTGCGCCGCAACCTGGGCAGTAAAGCCATCAAGATGATCTACGGCGACGAAGCCAAGGCCGGTCGTTCGGTCAAGACTGTCGATGTCGACAAGGCCGAACGCGCGCGTTTCTGCCTGACCGACGCCGAAGTCAGCGAACTGGCCAAGCAGGCGATGATCATCGAGAAGCACTACAAGTGCCCGATGGACATCGAATGGGCCAAAGACGGCGACGACGGCAAGCTGTACATCGTTCAGGCCCGCCCTGAAACCGTGAAGAGCCGCACCCAGGCCAACGTCATGGAGCGTTACCTGTTGAAGGAAACCGGCACCGTGCTGGTAGAAGGTCGCGCCATCGGTCAGCGCATCGGCGCCGGCAAGGTGCGGATCATCAGAGACGTTTCCGAGATGGACAAGGTTCAGCCGGGCGACGTTCTGGTGTCCGACATGACCGATCCGGACTGGGAACCGGTCATGAAGCGCGCCAGCGCCATCGTCACCAACCGTGGCGGGCGTACTTGCCACGCGGCGATCATCGCTCGCGAGCTGGGCATCCCGGCCGTGGTGGGTTGCGGCAATGCCACCCAACTGTTGAAAGACGGCCAGGGCGTTACCGTGTCCTGCGCTGAAGGCGACACCGGTTTCATCTTCGAAGGCCAGCTGGGCTTCGATATCAAGAAGAACTCCGTCGACGCCATGCCTGATCTGCCGTTCAAGATCATGATGAACGTCGGTAACCCGGATCGTGCCTTCGATTTCGCGCAGTTGCCGAACGCCGGTGTGGGTCTGGCCCGTCTGGAGTTCATCATCAACCGCATGATCGGTGTGCACCCCAAGGCACTGCTGAACTACGCCGGGTTGCCGCAAGAGATCAAGGAAAGCGTCGACAAGCGCATCGCCGGCTACGACGACCCGGTCGGCTTCTACGTCGAGAAACTGGTCGAAGGCATCAGTACCCTGGCGGCTGCGTTCTGGCCGAAAAAGGTCATCGTGCGTCTGTCGGACTTCAAGTCCAATGAATACGCGAACCTGATCGGCGGCAAGCTGTACGAACCGGAAGAAGAGAACCCGATGCTGGGTTTCCGTGGCGCATCGCGTTACATCAGCGAATCGTTCCGTGACTGCTTCGAGCTCGAATGCCGCGCTCTCAAGCGTGTTCGCAACGAGATGGGCCTGACTAACGTCGAAATCATGGTGCCGTTCGTCCGTACCCTGGGCGAAGCCAGCCAGGTTGTCGATCTGCTGGCGGAAAACGGTCTGGCACGGGGTGAAAACGGTCTGCGCATCATCATGATGTGCGAACTGCCATCCAACGCCATCCTGGCGGAAGAGTTCCTGGAGTACTTCGACGGCTTCTCCATCGGTTCCAACGACCTGACCCAGCTGACCCTGGGCCTGGACCGTGACTCCGGGATCATCGCGCACCTGTTCGACGAGCGAAATCCAGCGGTCAAGAAACTGTTGGCCAATGCCATCCAGGCGTGCAACAAGGCTGGCAAATACATTGGTATTTGCGGTCAGGGCCCTTCCGACCACCCTGATCTGGCCAAATGGCTGATGGAGCAGGGCATCGAAAGCGTCTCGTTGAACCCCGATTCCGTACTGGAAACCTGGTTCTTCCTGGCTGAAGGTCAGGCCTCGGCCTGATGGTGTTGTTGTAGGAGCAGCCGGTCGACGCTCGATTGCTCGCGATGAACGCTAACGATGACGCGTGCTTGCTGGATAAAGCGCGGTGTTCTGAAGTCCATCGCGAGCAATCGAGCGTCGACCGGCTGCTCCTGCACAGATCGACATTGCGGTCATTGATTGGCCTTTTTAGATATTCAAGTAGGGCGGGCATCCATCTGAATGCCGCCCTTTTTTGTGCAAGGCATTATGCAAAGCAGCAGCAATCTATTTCCTGTCGCCCTGATCAGCGCCGAGCGGCGCGGTGATCTGAGCGAAGACGTCTACCGTTTGAAGCCTGGCAATAGTCCTGATGGCACCGTTGAGCTGGCGGTCACCCGCTTGGGCATGGCGGATGCGCCTGAGGTTCGCGGCGTCCCGGTGGTGCTGCTTCATGGCAGTTTTTCCAACCGGCGATTCTGGTACTCGCCCAAGGGTCTTGGGCTGGGCGCTTATCTGGCGCGGGCCGGTTTTGATGTGTGGATTCCGGAGATGCGCGGTCACGGCTTGTCCCGGCGCAATCAGGACTACAGCAAGAACCGCGTCGCCGACTATGCCCGCTACGATCTGCCAGCGATTGCCGCGTTCGTGCGTGAGCAAAGTGGCCAGATTCCCCATTGGTTGGGACATTCGCTGGGCGGCATCACGCTGGCGGCGGCGTTGGGCGGCCAGTATCTGGGCGCGCCTGCCGTTGCGTCTGCAGCGTTTTTCGGCACCCAGGTCAGTCGTACTTACTGGCCATTGAAAATCCCGCCGGTGGAGTGGAGCGGGCGATTCATTTTGAAGCGATTTGCCCGGATATCGGGTTCCCGGCTCAAGCGCGGACCCGAGGATGAGCCGATTGGGCTGGCCCTGGAAGGCATGCGCTGGTACGGGCTGTTCGGTCGTTTTGGTGACTCGGAGAAGGACTGGTGGGCAGGGCTGGCTGAGAGTCAGGTGCCGGTGTTGGGCGTGAGCGCAGCGGGTGATCATCAAGACCCGACGTGGGCCTGCCGTAAACTTTTCGATCAGTTTGGCTCCGAGCAGCGGCAGTTCGTTTGCCTGGGACGGGAGCAGGGCTTTAGCGACAATTTTGGCCATGTGGAGATGCTGGTCAGTAAAAATGCCCAGACTGAGGTCTGGCCATTGGTGGAGCGCTGGTTGAAAGATCAGGAAACTCCGTTGCTGACCCAGGAGTCGAATCTCGCCGCTGCGGTCTGAGCGGTGCGCTCTGACAAGGGCATTTCGCTCTGGTCGGCTTACGGCTAAGATATGACGCGTTGGGCTGTTTTGGTCACATTCAGTTACTGAGTCAGCATTTATGTTCGTGCCGCTTGAGCGTCTGATCAATCTGGATGAAGGTTACCGACGAACTTTTCAGGTCGGCGGGCGTAGCCTGTTGCTCTTGGTGCTGGACAATCAGCCGTTGCTGATTGAGGACAGCTGTCCGCATCGAGGCGCGCCGTTGTCTGCCGGCACGGTGGTGGGCAATGTGTTGCGTTGCGCGCGGCATGGCATGGAGTTCCAGTTGCCCGGCGGGCGTGCCTTGCAGCCGTCCTGCCCTGGCCTGAACATGTTGAAACTGGCGTATGAAGGTGACCGTATCGGCATCGACGTATAAGGTAATGCCTTGAACATCCGGCGCTGATGCCCGTTTTAACAGCGTATCTCTGTAGTTTTTGACACCCGTTCGTGTTTTTTCTCTTACAGGAGTTTCTCGATGAACCATTACCTTACTCCCGATCTGTGCGACGCCTACCCGGAACTGGTGCAGGTGCTCGAACCGATGTTCAGCAATTTTGGCGGTCGTGATTCCTTCGGCGGCGAAATCGTTACCATCAAGTGCTTCGAAGACAACTCGCTGGTCAAGGAGCAGGTCGAGCTCAAAGGGAATGGCAAGGTACTGGTGGTCGATGGCGGTGGTTCACTGCGCCGTGCGTTGTTGGGCGACATGCTGGCCGAGAAAGCCGCGAAAAACGGTTGGGAAGGGCTGGTCATCTATGGCTGTATCCGTGATGTCGACGTCATCGCGCAAACCGATCTGGGCGTACAGGCGCTCGCCAGTCACCCGATGAAGACCGACAAGCGTGGCATTGGCGATCTCAACGTTGCTGTGACCTTTGCCGGCGTGACGTTCCGTCCGGGCGAATATATCTATGCGGATAACAACGGCGTGATCATCTCGCCAAGTCCGCTGAAGATGCCTGAATAAAATATCGAGTCACAGAAGGGGTGAGGATGTTCGAGGAAGAAAACGCGCAGTGGGGGCTGGTTCATGCCCTGGTGCTGGATGGTAAAGGCGGTGCGCGTTCGATAGCCCGGACTGAACTGGATGACCTGCAACTGCAATCTCACGAAAGCCTCTGGCTGCACTGGGATCGCAGTCACCCGCAAACCCAGACCTGGCTGCGTAAATCCAGTGGTCTGAGTGAGTTCAGCTGCGATCTGTTGCTTGAAGAAAATACCCGACCACGCCTGCTGGCGCTGCCGGACAGCGAACTGCTGCTGTTTTTGCGCGGGATTAACCTCAATCCTGGCGCTGAGCCGGAAGACATGGTTTCAGTGCGGATCTTCGCTTCCGCCCAGCGCGTCATTTCATTGCGCTTGCGGCCATTGCGAGCCACCGATGAGTTACTGGTGGAGCTCAACGAAGGCAAGGGGCCGAAAAGCGCCTCGGAACTGATCCTTTATCTGGCTCAGTACCTGACGAACAAGGTCCAGGATCTGGTCAGCGATCTCTCGGAAATTGTCGACAATGAAGAAGAAAAGCTGGATTCCGACGAACGGTATTCACCAGAGCATGGATCCGTTTTGCAGATCCGTCGGCGGGCTGCCGGGCTGAAACGTTTCCTCGCTCCGCAGCGGGATATTTTCGGTCAGCTTACCCGGATCAAATTGCCGTGGTTCGTCAATGACGATGGCGACTACTGGAACGAATTGAACAACAGCCTGACGCGCTATCTGGAAGAGCTGGAATTGACCCGGGAGCGCGTGGGGCTTGTGCTGGATACCGATGAGCGACGTTTGAACGTGCGGATGAATCGCACGATGTACCGCTTCGGATTTATCACCTGGATCTTTCTGCCGATGAGTTTTCTGACCGGTTTGCTGGGGATAAATGTCGGTGGATTGCCCCTCTCGGGGAACCCATATGGCTTCCTCATTGCCTGCCTGATGATGGTTTCCGTGGCTCTGGGTCAATGGTGGTTGTTCCGGCGTTTACGTTGGGTCTGATGTTTGGGCATGTGACCCGAGGAATTTTGATCGCGTCTTTCACAGACATCTCGAGAGGTGCGTATGCACGATCCGTTCGAACAGTCTCTGCGTGACATGCTTAAAGCGACGCCGTCCACCCGTGACGACGCTGCTTGCCTGGGCCGTGTACTGAAAACCGCCAACCGTCAGGTGGGGGCGGGTGATCTGTTCAGTTTGCTGGGGCGTTGGTTGCCGGCGCTGATGATTGCCCTCAATAACGGCTCGGCCCACGTCTCGCCGGTTTCCCGTCGTAAACCTATTGCTCGCACTGCTGATAAGGCTGATTGAATATGGAACTTGATCTCTGGACTCAGAGCCTCGTCACTGCGATGACTGCGTTGTGGACCAAGGTAGCGAACTTCATTCCGAACCTGTTCGGCGCACTGGTTGTGTTGCTGTTGGGTTTTGTCGTGGCCAAGCTGCTCGACACCTTGCTCTCCAAATTGCTGGCCAAACTGGGCCTGGATCGCCTGATGGGCGGTACCGGTTTGACCAAGTTGCTGTCTCGCGCGGGCCTGCAGGTTCCGATCTCGACCTTGATCGGCAAGATCGTTTATTGGTTCATTTTGCTGATTTTTCTGGTTTCTGCTGCAGAATCACTCGGCCTTGAGCGGGTTTCGGCTACGCTCGACATGCTGGCGCTGTATGTGCCGAAAGTATTCGGTGCGGCGCTGGTGTTGCTGGTAGGGGTGTTGCTGGCGCAGCTGGCCAATGGGCTGGTACGTGGCGCGGCAGAAGGCGTAGGCCTGGATTACGCCGCCGGTCTTGGGCGTATTGCTCAGGGCCTGGTGATCATCATCAGTATTTCGGTCGCGATCAGCCAGTTGGAGGTCAAAACAGACCTGCTCAACCATGTGATCGTGATTGTACTGATAACCGTTGGTCTGGCGGTTGCCTTGGCCATGGGGTTGGGAAGCCGGGAAATTGCCGGGCAAATTCTTGCGGGAATTTATGTGCGTGAGTTGTATGAGGTTGGGCAACAAGTACGTGTTGGTGAGGTCGAAGGCCAGATCGAAGAGATCGGCACGGTTAAAACTACATTGCTGACCGATGAGGGTGAGCTAGTCTCTCTCTCCAATCGGATACTGCTGGAACAGCATGTTAGTAGCCGCTAACCCGGCAAACCCTGCTAATGTATGCCGCCGCAAAATGCCCGCTCACACGGGTTGCGGCGGACATTGACCTGACTGTCGGCACGACTCGTTTTGAATAAAACCCAATCGCTAACCATGCGCTACGACCCCCGAGAGCTCTCCGATGAGGAGTTGGTTGAGCGTTCGCACGGGGAGCTGTTTCACGTAACGCGCGCCTATGAAGAATTGATGCGGCGCTATCAGAGAACCCTATTTAACGTTTGTGCACGTTATTTAGGGAACGATCGTGATGCAGATGATGTCTGTCAGGAAGTGATGTTGAAGGTGTTGTACGGTTTGAAGAACTTCGAGGGCAAATCGAAGTTCAAGACATGGTTGTACAGCATCACATACAACGAGTGCATCACGCAGTATCGCAAGGAGCGGCGAAAGCGTCGCTTGATGGATGCCTTGAGTCTCGACCCCCTTGAGGAAGCATCTGAAGAGAAGATGCCGAAACCTGAGGATAAAGGTGGACTTGATCGCTGGTTGGTGTACGTGAACCCGATCGATCGGGAAATTCTGGTGCTACGATTTGTCGCAGAGCTGGAGTTTCAGGAGATCGCAGACATAATGCACATGGGTTTGAGCGCAACAAAAATGCGGTACAAGCGCGCTCTTGATAAATTGCGTGAGAAATTTGCAGGCATTGCTGAAACTTAGTTCGGCGCAAATATCTCTTACGTGCAGGCAAGTTCTGTTAGACTTGCCGCCGAGTTGTCCCCCGGTTTGCGGGACTGCTTTACAATCACCAGATGGGGATTTAACGGATGAAACTGAAAAACACCTTGGGCTTGGCCATTGGTTCTCTTATTGCCGCTACTTCGTTCGGCGCTCTGGCACAAGGCCAAGGCGCGGTCGAGGGTGAGGCTTTCTACAAGAAGCAGTACAACGACAGCATCAACGACGTTGAAGACGGTCGCCGTCCAGGCGTTTCGATCGGTTACTTCCTGACCGACGACGTTTCGGTCAACGCTACTTACGAGAAAGACGATTACACTCGTTCGAACAACAACACTGGCGGCCAGAAGATCAAAGGCGATCACTTCGGTCTGAAGGCCCAGTACCACTTCCTGCCAGTTGGCAGCCCAGTGCGCCCTTACGTTGAAGGCGGTGTTTCCCACGGCAGCATGACCAACGTCGCTGCTGATGGCCACACTGGTCGTGACAAGTCCACCTTCCTGACCACTGGCGCTGGCGCCAAGTGGTACATCACCGACAACCTGTACGCTCGTGCCGGCGTTGAAGCCGACTACAAGCTGGACAACGGTCGTTGGGACTACGCTCCTGTGATCGGTCTGGGTGTTAACTTCGGTGGCGGCTCCAAGCCTGCCCCGGCACCAGTTCCAGTTGCAGCTCCAGTAGCTGAGCCAGCTCCAGAAGCTCCGGTTGCTGAAGTAGTTCGTGTTCAGCTGGACGTGAAGTTCGACTTCAACAAGGCTGTTGTCAAGCCAAACAGCTACGGCGACGTGAAGAACCTGGCTGACTTCATGAAGCAGTACCCGAACACCACCACCGTTGTTGAAGGTCACACTGACAACGTCGGTCCTGACGCTTACAACCAGAAACTGTCCCAGCGTCGTGCCGACGCTGTTAAACAAGTCCTGGTCAAGGATGGTGTTGACACTAACCGCGTTCACTCGGTTGGTTATGGCAAGTCCCGCCCAATTGCTGACAACGCAACTGAAGCTGGTCGTGCTATGAACCGTCGCGTAGAAGCGCAGGTTGAAGCTACCGCTAAGTAATTAGCTTTGTAGTTTCGAAAAGCCCGGCTTAGGCCGGGCTTTTCTTTGTCCTGGATTTGGTGTCGAGCGAAGATTTGCAATGACATTGAAGATATCGGCGGCTTGAGCAACTCCTGCGCGAGAATGCGCTCAAGCGCGTTCCTGTAGGCGCGGCCGCAGGCTGCAATCTTTTGACGATTGTTCACGTGCTGCGACCGCGCCAATCACCAGAATGGCCGGGCTTTTCAGCTGGAAGACGAGGGCATCTTCCTGCATGGCTGTCAGATCGCTCCGGCATTCCCTTTGCTGGGGTAGCGAAGCGTTTTCGATCATCGCCACTGGCGTGTCAGCGGCAAGGCCGCCGGCCAGCAATTGATCGCGAATTTCGCTCAGCTTGGCGACGCCCATGTAAATCACCAGCGTCGTGCCGCTTTGGGCCAGGGCCTGCCAGTTCAGGCTGCTATCGTCCTGAGTGTGGGCGGTCACCAGGGTCACGCCACGACTGATGCCACGCAGTGTCAACGGGATATCGCATTGCGTCGCACCGGCAAGACCTGCTGTGATGCCATTGACCATTTCGACTTCAATCCCATGGACTCTGAGCCACTGTGCCTCTTCACCGCCACGCCCGAAAATGCACGGATCGCCGCCCTTGAGCCGCACCACGCATTTGCCCTGGCGGGCATAGCGCAGCATCAAGCGATGAATGAACTCTTGCGGCGTGGAGCGACAGCCCCCGCGTTTGCCCACCGGAATGATGCGAGCTGTCGGGCAGTGAACCAGAACGGCCTCGTTCACCAGATCATCGATCAGCACCACATCGGCTTCGCCCAGTGCCCGTACCGCTTTGAGGGTCAGCAATTCAGGATCGCCAGGACCTGCGCCTACCAGCCAGACTTTTGCTCTCATGTTCAATTCCTCACGAAGTGATTGCTATCGGTTGGGCAGTGACAGCCAACAGACGCCTGATTTCCGGTACGCAGGAGCCGCATTGAGTGCCGCAGCCCAGTTCTTGTTTCAAACCCTTCAAATCCAGACCGCGACTGATGCCGGCGCAGACCGCGCTTTCGCTGACGTTTTTGCAGTTGCATAAGGTTTTGCTACTGGAGGTATGGCTTGCGGCGTTGCCTGGTGGGGCGCTCAATGGCGCCAGCAGCCAGCGACGCAATTGCTCGTCGGCGCGACCTTCGAGCCACAGGCTTTGTAACCAATGCCGGGCCAGGGTTTCACCGGCCAGGCGTATGGCCGTGATTCGCCCGTTCTCGATCCGGACCCGTTTACCGATGGAGCGCCGAGGGTCGTCATAGGCCAATACCGGCCCATCGTTGAGCCTCAACAGTTGATCAATGTCCCTGAGCAGCTGCGGATCCGGCGCCTGAGCGCTGGCGGCACGAATCAACAGCGCCGGACGCTCGCGGCCGGCCAGACTGAGGCTGACGTAGGCAAAGCCCTCGCAGAGCGGTCTCAGGGCCTCGAAATGCTGCTGCACATCGCCTTCGATCAAGGCAAACAACTGCCAGGGCAACTGTACCGGCTCGATGCGTACGCCGCTGTGTTTGAGCTCCGGTTGTTTGGACAAGGGGTCGAACGCCGGTTGCGTGACGGCATTGATGCCACCCTTGAGGAAACGATCGCCCCAGTGCATCGGCAAGAAGGCCTGGCCCGGGCGCACGCTGTCATCGCTACCCACTGCAACGATCACGTGACCGCGACGGCTTTTGAGGCTGACCAGATCACCGGATTGCAGCCGATGCCGATGCAGTTCATCGGGGTGCAGACTCAAAACGGCTTCGCTGACGTGCCCGAACAGTTGTGCGGCAGTGCCGGTGCGGCTCATACCGTGCCATTGATCGCGCAGACGCCCGGTGATCAGGGTCAACGGGAAGCGAGCGTCACGTTGCTCTTTGGCGGCGCGGTAGGGATCAGCAACGAAGTTCGCCCGGCCGCTGGGTGTCGGGAATATGCCGTCGCCGTACAAGCGCGCCGTGCCGATTTGTGCCCCATGGGGGAAGGGCCACTGTTGTGGACCGATTTCGTCGAGCAGGGCATGGCTGATGCCGGACAGGTCGAGGTCGCGGTCGCGGGTCAGCTCTTTGTATTCATCGAATACCTGCGCCGGATCATTGAAGGCGAACAGGCTTGGCTGTGCCGGGCGCAGGCGCTGCTCCAGGCGCTGAGCGAAGTCTACTGTGATCGCCCAGTCAGCCCGTGCTTCTCCCGGGGCGGCAATGGCGCGGCGAACGTGGGAAATACGCCGCTCCGAATTGGTCACCGTGCCTTCCTTCTCTCCCCAACTGGCGGCGGGCAGCAACAGGTCGGCAAACGGCGCGGTTTCGGTGGTGCGAAAGGCTTCCTGCAGTACCACGAACGGGCAGGCCTTCAAGGCTTCGCGCACCGCATTCTGATCCGGAAGCGATTGCGCCGGGTTGGTGCAAGCGATCCACAGGGCTTTGATCTTGCCGCTCTGGAGGTGCTCGAACAGCTCGATGGCTGTCAGCCCGGCACTTTCGGGCAAGCGCTCGACACCCCAATAGGCGGCGACTTCTGCTCGGTGTTCCGGGTTGATGGCCTCGCGGTGGCCCGGCAACAGGTTCGACAGGCTGCCGGTCTCGCGACCGCCCATGGCGTTGGGCTGACCCGTCAGGGAGAACGGTCCGGCACCCGGCCGGCCGATTTGCCCGGTGGCCAGGTGCAGGTTGATCAGCGCGCTGTTTTTTGCGCTGCCGGCCGTGGACTGGTTGAGCCCCATGCACCACAGTGACAGAAAGCTTGGTGAGGTGCCGATCCACTCCGCGCATTGCTGCAGTTGCTCGACACTGATCCCGCACAGCTGGGCAACCATTTGCGGGGTGTAATCGCGCACCAGGTTTTTCAGTTCAGCCAGGCCTTCGGTGTGGGCTTTGATGAAATCACGGTCGACCCAGTCTTCCCACAGCAGCAGATGCAAAATCCCATGAAACAGCGCGACATCGGTGCCTGGCAGAATCGCCATATGCATGTCCGCCAGATCGCAGGTATCGGTGCGCCGAGGGTCGATGACGATGACTTTCATCTGAGGTCGGCGGCTTTTGGCTTCTTCCAGTCGACGAAACAGTACCGGGTGGGCGTAGGCCATGTTACTGCCGACGATCATCACGCAGTCGCTCAGCTCAAGGTCTTCATAGCTGCACGGTGGAGCGTCGGCACCGAGGCTGCGTTTGTAGCCGACCACCGCCGAGGACATGCACAGCCGTGAATTGCTGTCGATATTGTTGGTGCCGACCAGTGCTCGTGCCAGCTTGTTGAAGGCGTAGTAGTCCTCGGTCAGCAGTTGCCCGGAGATGTAAAACGCAACGCTGTCCGGGCCGTGTTCGGTGATGATGTCGGCAAACACATTGGCCGCGTGATCCAGCGCGGTATCCCAATCGGTGCGGCTGCGGGCCAGGCTTTTGCCCAGCCGCAGTTCCGGGTACAGCGCCCGTGCCGCGAGGTCGCCAGTCAGGTGCAGACTGGCTCCTTTGCTGCACAGTTTGCCGAAGTTGGCCGGGTGTGTCGGGTCGCCGCTGACGCTGAGAATGTGCTCGCCGTCATGCTCGATCAGCACACCGCAACCGACCCCGCAATAACAGCAGGTCGAGGCGGTCGTCTGGCGGTTCATCAGCTCGCATCCCGTAGTGCCAGCATGACCCGGCCATTCTCCACGCGCGCCAGATGGTGGTGCGCGCAGCCAATGTCCGGGGCCTGGGCTTCGCCGGTTTCGAGGTCGATCTGCCAGTTGTGCAGCGGGCAGGCGACCCGTTTGCCATAGATCAACCCTTGAGAGAGAGGACCACCCTTGTGTGGGCAGCGGTCGTCGAGGGCGAAGACTTCATCGTCACTGGTACGAAAGATCGCGATATCGCCTTTTGGGCCGTTGATGATGCGTGAACCCAAGGCGTTGATTTCTTCCAGTGCGCAGATATCCAGCCAGTTCATGCCGGCACCTCCAGTTGTTTCACGGCGATGGTGTCGAACTCCTTCTTCAGCAGCGGTTGCTCCAGACGCTCCTTCCAGGGGTCCTGCTCGAACGACAGGGAGAATTGCAGGCGATCATTGAGTGCCTTGCGCCGTTGCGGGTCTTCCAGCACAGCCTTCTTGATGTGCTCCATGCCGACCCGTTGCAGGTAGTGCACGGTGCGCTCCAGGTAGAAGGCTTCTTCGCGGTAAAGCTGCAGGAAAGCGCCGTTGTACTCGCGCACTTCTTCGGCGGTTTTCAGTTTGACGAAGAACTCCGCGACCTCGGTTTTAATCCCGCCGTTACCGCCGATGTACATCTCCCAGCCCGAATCCACGCCGATGATGCCAACGTCTTTGATCCCGGCTTCCGAGCAGTTGCGCGGGCAACCGGAGACTGCCAGTTTGACCTTGTGCGGTGACCACATGTTGAACAGGTCATGCTCCAGCTCGATGCCCAGTTGGGTGGAGTTTTGCGTGCCGAAGCGGCAGAACTCGCTGCCGACACAGGTCTTCACGGTGCGGATGGATTTGCCGTAGGCGTGGCCGGATGGCATATCGAGGTCTTTCCAGACGCCCGGCAAGTCTTGCTTCTTGATCCCCAGCAAGTCGATGCGCTGCCCGCCAGTGACCTTGACCATTGGTACGTTGTACTTGTCCGCCACATCCGCGATGCGCCGCAACTCGGAAGGGTTGGTCACGCCGCCCCACATCCGTGGCACCACTGAATAGGTGCCGTCTTTCTGGATGTTGGCGTGGGCCCGCTCGTTGATCAGGCGCGACTGCGGATCGTCCCTGGCTTCCCCCGGCCAGGTGGAAATCAGGTAGTAGTTCAGCGCCGGACGGCAGGTGGCGCAGCCGTTCGGGGTGCGCCAGTTCAGGTAGCTCATGGTGCCAGCGATAGTCAGCAAGTGCTGTTCGCGGATGGCCTGACGGATCTGTCCGTGGTTGAGGTCGCTACAGCCGCAGATGGCTTTTTCGCTTTTCGGTTTGACGTCGGCCGCGCCACCGACGGTATTGATCAGGATCTGCTCTACCAACCCGGCGCAGGAACCGCAGGAGCTGGCAGCCTTGGTGTGCTTCTTGACCTCATCGACGCTGAACAGGCCGTGTTCCTGAATCGCTTTGACGATGGTGCCTTTGCACACGCCGTTGCAACCGCAGACTTCCGCGGTGTCAGCCATGCTCATGGCTTTGTCCTGACCCTGGTGGCCGACGTCGCCGAGGGCGTTTTCGCCGAACATCAGGTGGTCGCGGATTTCGCTGATGCCATGGTTCTCGCGGATCTGCCGGAAATACCAGCCGCCGTCGGCGGTGTCGCCATACAGGCAGGCACCGACCAGCACGTCATCCTTGATCACCAGCTTCTTGTAGACGCCGCCGATGGGGTCGGAAAGGGTGATGGTTTCGGTGCCTTCGCCGCCCATGAAATCACCGGCGGAGAACAGGTCGATGCCGGTGACTTTCAACTTGGTCGAGGTGACCGAACCTTGATAGCGGGCGAACCCCAGTTGCGCGAGGTGGTTGGCGCAGACTTTCGCCTGCTCGAACAACGGCGCGACCAGGCCGTAGGCAATGCCCCGGTGGCTGGCGCATTCGCCGATGGCATAGATACGCGGGTCGTAGGTTTGTAGCGTGTCGTTGACCAGAATCCCGCGATTGCAGGGAATGCCGGATTTTTCCGCGAGTTCGGTGTTCGGCCGAATACCGGCGGCCATTACCACCAGGTCGGCAGGAATCACGTCACCGTTCTTGAACTGCACCGAGCCGACCCGACCGTTGCCGGCGTCGTGCAAGGCCTGGGTCTGTTCGCACAGACGAAAGTTCAGACCACGGCTTTCCAGGGCGCTTTGCAGCAGCTCGCCGCTGGTTTTGTCCAATTGCCGCTCCAGCAGCCATTCGCCGATGTGCACCACGGTCACGTGCATGCCGCGCAGCATCAGGCCGTTGGCGGCTTCAAGGCCCAGCAGGCCGCCGCCGATGACCACCGCGTGTTTGTGGGTCTTGGCGGTGTCGATCATGGCCTGGGTGTCGGCGATGTCGCGGTAGCCGATCACGCCCTGCAAGGTATTGCCAGGAATCGGCAGAATGAACGGCGTCGAGCCAGTGGCGATCAGCAGGCGGTCGTATTCGGCTTCGGTGCCGTCCTCGGCGATCACCCGGCGTTTGACCCGGTCGATCTGCACCACTTTGCGGTTGAGCAGCAACTTGATGTTGTTTTCCAGGTACCAACTCAAATCGTTGAGCACGATCTCTTCGAACGTCTGCTCACCGGCGAGCACTGGCGACAGCAGAATGCGGTTGTAGTTGGTATGGGGTTCGGCGCCGAAGACCGTGATGTCGTACAGCTCGTTACTCAGCTTGAGCAGCTCTTCCAGGGTGCGAACCCCGGCCATGCCGTTGCCGATCATCACCAGTTTGAGTTTTTTCATAAAAATCTCCGGGGAGCTCAGGCCTGCCTCATCAGGGCGGTCGGGCTGGCTCGACAAATTTTGCGCAAACAAAAAAAGGCGTCCCGCTAGTTACCTAGCGAGGACGCCTTTGTCCTGATCCCGTTCTCTCGGGAAGCGCAACCTTCATCGTTGAAGGCTGGGCTTTATGTCTGTTGCAGGAGCTAATGCAGCGGTTGTGCCAAGTTGTACGGAGCGTGGTTTTATTGGGCTTTGAGCCATGATTTGGTGTTTGGCTTGAGTTTTATGCACCGATTCAAGGCGCTGCGCACGCTAGTGGAGCGCAAATCCCTGTAGCAGCTGCCGAACGCAGGCTTCGCCAGCTGCTACGCAAACAGATCGTCAGCCATGAAACACCCAATACAGCAGCACCAGATTGATCAGCAACGACACCAGCGCCAAGGTCCGCCAAACCTTCAGCGGCTCTCGCTCCAGCAGCGGCCTGGGTCGAACGTTCAAGCTGCGGCGTTCGCCCTGTTCCAATAGCAGCAACCATTCCTCCGCTGTTTCAAAGCGTTGAGCAGGATTGACTGAAACCGAGCGCTCCAGGCTTTGCTCCAGCCAGTCCGGCAGGTCCGGCCGATAGCGGTTGGCGCTGACTGGCATCCCGAAGCGCGGTCGTTGAAAGGCTTCTATTTCCCCATAGGGATATTGGCCCGTCAGCAGGAAATACAGAGTCACGCCCACCGCATAGAGATCCTGTTGCGCCGTGGGTGCGTCGCCATTGAAGGCTTCCGGGGCGATGTAACTTGGCGTTCCCGGAAGCAGGTGTGTCTGGTCCTCCGAGAGGCCAGGGCAATAGGCCAAACCAAAATCCAGCAGGCGCAATTCGCCGTCTTCACCCAGCAGCAGGTTTTCCGGTTTGATATCCCGGTGCAGGATCTGCCGCCGATGCAGCATGCCCACCGCCCGCAGCAGGCGCTCGGCCAGTTCCTGCCATTGAGCCAATGGCAGCGGGCCGTTTTGTGCGAACAGTTCGGCCAGAGTCGCGCCTGGGTACTCGCGCATCACGTAATACAAATGCTGACGCTGACTGGCGGCATGCACTTCGGGGAAGTGTCGACCGGCGACCCGCCGCAGAAACCACTCCTCAGACAGCAGGCCTTGCCCGGCCTGGTTATCGTCATGCAAGTGGGCTGGCAAGGTTTTCAGCAGCCAGGGTTGCTGCTGGGCGTCGCGAACGCGATAGAGCAGGGACTGCTGGCTCTGCCCGAGCAGTGTCTCGACTTGCCAGCCTTCGAACGACTGACCTGGTTTCAAGGGGGGCGGTAACGGCCATTGCTGTAAATGGATCAGCGCATCACCGATGGTCGCCTCACCAAGGGCGTCGACCCGCACCAGTAACGCGCTGGCATTATCCTGACTGCCCGCCAGATGCGCGGCGTTGACCAGCGTCTGCGCGGCGCTGTCGAGGTCGGGCTGGTCACGCAGGATCGAGGTGATCGCCGTGTCACCAAGGACCGCCCAGATGCCGTCGCTGAGCAGCACGAAGCTCTCGCCCTGACGCAGTTCACCGTCGAGAAAGTCCAGCACCAGATGTTGATCCAGACCCAATGCACGCTTGAGTACATGCTGCATGCCCGGTTGTTCCCAGACATGATCGTCCGTGATGCGCTGCAACCCCTCGGCGTACCAGCGATAGACCCGGCAATCGCCGACATGGGCCAGGGTAAAGCGCCGGCCACGCAGCACCAGTGCGCTGACGGTGGTGAGCAATGGCTGCCCGCCACCGTTGGCTTGCAGCCAGCGATTCTGTGCCAGTAGCAACCGATCGAGGGCTTGCGCCACGCCCCAGGTTTCCGGTGTGGCGTAGTAGTCCAGCGCCAATGCCTGCAAGGTCGAACGAGCGGCGAGGCCACCGTCGGCGCACTGGCTGACGCCGTCTGCAATGGCGAACAGATTGCCCTTGCTGGCCGCCAGCGCCGGGGTCGGTGTGACCAGACGCAAGGCGTCCTGATTTTCATCGCGTGGGCCGATGGCGCTGGCTTGGGCGAAGCTCAGTTGCAGGCTCATTGATGTTTCAGACCCTTGCCGCGGTCACGGCTGCCGAACCCCAAGTGGTTCTCCAACGGCGTTTGACCCCGTGCAGACCGAACCAGGCCAACACACCGAGGCTGGCGAATAACCATAGCGCAAGCTGATAGCTGCCGGTGCTCTGCTTGATCGCTCCCATGCCTGCGGCGAGGGCAAAGCCGCCAATGCCGCCAGCCATGCCGATCAGGCCGGTCATCACGCCGATCTCCCGGCGAAAACGCTGCGGTACCAATTGGAAGACCGCGCCATTACCGGCACCAAGACCGAGCATGGTGCAGACGAACAGGGCGAGGGCGGCGTAGGAGCTCGGCAGATTGAAACCCACCACAGTCATGCAGATTGCCGCCACGGTGTACATGCCGAGCAAGGTGCGAATGCCACCGAAGCGATCCGCCAGGGCGCCACCCAACGGGCGCATCAGGCTGCCACCGAATACGCAGGCGGCGGTGTAGTAGCCAGCGGTGACCGGACTCAGGCCGTACTGGTCGTTGAAGTAGCCGGGCAGCGCGCTGGCCAGACCGATAAAGCCACCGAAGGTCACGCAGTAGAAAAACATGAACCACCAGCTATCGCGGTCGCCCAGAGCCTTGAAGTAGTCAGCCATGGATTTTGCTTTTGGCCGCTCAGGGGCATTTTTCGCCAGCCAGGCAAAGATGATCAGGGTCAGGGCCAGGGGGATCAGCGCAAAACCGAACACATTGCTCCAGCCAAACGCCGCCGCCAGCATCGGGGCGATCAACGCCGCGAACACCGTACCGGAGTTGCCCGCACCGGCAATGCCCATGGCCTTGCCTTGATGCTGCGGTGGATACCACTGGGAGGCCAGAGGCAGAGCGACGGCGAACGAGGCGCCGGCCATACCGAGAAACAGGCCAAGCACCAGTGCCTGTTCGTAGCTGTGAATGCCCAGCTTCCAGGCGCCGAACAGCGCGCAGATCACGATGACCTGGCCGATCAGCCCGGCGGTTTTCGGTGACAGGCGATCCGCCAGCAAGCCCATCACAAAGCGCAGAAACGCACCGGCCAGAATCGGCGTGGCGACCACCAGCCCGCGTTGCTGGGTAGTCAGTTGCAGGTCGGCAGCGATTTGCACCGCCAAAGGGCCGAGCAGGTACCAGACCATGAAGCTCAGGTCAAAATAGAGGAAGGCCGAGAACAATGTCGGGGTATGGCCGGATTTCCAGAAGCTTGAATTCATCGCGCACCTCAGCTGTGAAGAGTCTCGAAAGGAGTCATGAGCTTTCAGGTGGGGGCCCATAACGGCCGCACCACCGGCCCCGGGCTGTGGGGCCAAAAACGAAAAAACGCCGCAACCCGATTCGCTGCGTGGGCGAGTAGGGTGTGCGACGTCTTTGTCGTAGGTGGGGCAACCGCCGTTGGTTACCTGTATGGATTACCTAGCAAGAGCCGCGCCAGGATCGAGATGATCGTTCCCACGCCCTGCGTGGGAATGCATCCCGTGACGCTCCGCGTCACAGTCTGATACGGACGCGGAGCGTCCAGGGCGTGCGCTACCACGCAGAGCGTGGGAGCGATACTGTTAGCCCAGCAACTCACTCATGGCGATGATCTGTTCAGCCACCTGAATCAGCTTCTGTTGGCGGCTCATGGCCTGGCGGCGCATCAGGGTGTAGGCCTCTTCTTCCTTGCAGTCCTTCATCTTCATCAGTAAGCCCTTGGCCAGCTCGATGCGCTTGCGCTCGGCCAGTTGCTGGTCGCGGGCCAGTAGCTGCGCGCGCAAGGCCTGGTCGCTTTCAAAGCGGGCCATGGCCACGTCGAGGATCGGTTGCAGGCGCGAGGCGAGGATACCTTCGACGATGTAGGCACTGACCCCGGACTTGATCGCCTGACGCATCACGTCCGGGTCATGTTCATCGGTAAACATCACGATTGGCCGTGGCTGGTCGCGGCTGACCAGTACCACTTGCTCCATCACATCGCGGCTCGGTGACTCGGTATCGATCAAAATCACATCCGGGCGCACCGTTTCGACGCGCGCCGGCAGGTCGATGGTCAGGCCGGATTCATCGATAACTTCAAACCCGGCCTCGGTCAGGGCGGCTTTGAGCCGTCCGACTTTTTTTGCAGTGTCGTTGATCAGCAGGATACGCAACATCTTCGCAGGCTCCTGTCAGCGGCTGGCAAGAAGGGCGGAGGGGGCGTTCATGGCGTGCAGGGTGAAGCTGCGGGCATAACCGGCCGGGTCCGAACCGTCCCAGATCTTGCCGTCGATCAATTGGCTGCTGCGCATTGCCTCGCCAGAGTGGCTCACGCCTACAGCGGTGGCCGCCTCGCGGTACAGGTCCAGTTGCTGAACCTGGCGAGCGACGCCGAGGTAATCCGGGTCGTCACGCAACAAGCCCCAGCGGCGGAATTGGGTCATGAACCACATGCCATCTGTAAGGTATGGCAGGTTGACCTCGCCCGCGCCGTGGAAGCGCAGTGCATGGGGGTCTTGCCAGCGATTGCCGAGGCCATCGGCATAGTCGCCGAGCAAGCGTGGCTGGATGCAGTCTACGGGCGTGTCCAGATATTCTCGACCGCTCAACAGTTGCGCGGTGCTTTGACGGTTCTCGGTGCTCTGTTCGATAAAGCGACTGGCTTCGAGGATCGCCATGACCAGTGCGCGGGCGGTGTTGGGGTACTGTTCGACAAATGCGCGGGTGCAGCCCAGCACTTTCTCCGGGTGATCGGGCCAGATGGTTTGGCTGGTGGCCATCGTGAACCCCAGATCCTGCTTCACTGCACTGGCGCTCCACGGCTCGCCGACACAAAAGCCGTCGATGCGCCCGGCCTGCAAATGCGCGACCATTTGCGGCGGCGGCACCACCACGCTGTCGACATCCTGCAGCGGATGGATGCCTTGGCTGGCGAGCCAGTAATAGAGCCACATGGCGTGGGTGCCGGTGGGGAACGTCTGGGCGAAGGTCAGCTTTGCGCGACTTTGGTGCACGTGCAGGTGAAGCGCTTCAGGACTGGTCACGCCAAGGGCTTGCAGGCCGTGGGACAGATTGATGCTTTGACCGTTCTGGTTCAGACCCATGAGCACCGCCATGTCGCTGGCCGCGATGCCGCCGATGCCCAGGTGCACGGCGTAGATCAAGCCATACAGGCTGTGAGCGGCATCCAGCTCGCCGCTGACCAGTTTGTCCCGCAGGTTGGCCCAGGATGACTGGCGCTTGAGGTTCAAGGTCAGCCCATAGGGCTGGGCGAAGCCCTGGGTGGCGGCGACCACCACCGAGGCGCAATCGCTCAGGGCCATGAAGCCCAGATTGATCGCACTCTTTTCCGGGGCATCGCTGCCATTGACCCAGGCCAGTGGATTGGCTGGAAACTCATTCATCAGGTGTGCACCTTCCATAAAAAAGCGTCGTACCCAGGTCCCTTGCCAAAGCAAAGCCGGGTGACGACGCCGTTGTCCTTTTCAATAACAACTTGGGACTCATCCCGCCGTTGGCATGAGAGCTGATGCAATCGATGGTGCAAGGCATATGCCACTCTCCATTGATTTCATCGCGTGCCTCGCTTGCGGCACCGTTGCCCGGCTATAATCGCCGCCTCATTTCGCCGCCAACCGAGTCAAGCCCGCCCATGTATACCCTGGCCCGCCAGCTATTGTTCAAACTCTCCCCGGAAACCTCCCACGATCTGTCCCTGGACCTGATCGGTGCGGGCGGGCGTTTGGGTCTCAATGGCTTGCTGTGCAAGGCGCCTTTGCAACTGCCGGTGAATGTCATGGGGCTGGATTTCCCCAATCCGGTCGGTCTGGCAGCGGGCCTGGACAAGAATGGCGCGGCCATTGATGGTTTTGCCCAGCTGGGCTTCGGCTTTGTCGAGATCGGCACCATCACCCCACGTCCACAACCGGGTAATCCGAAACCACGGATTTTCCGTTTGCCGCAAGCTGAGGCGATCATCAACCGTATGGGGTTCAACAACCTCGGCGTCGATTACTTGCTGGCACGGGTGGCAGCGGCCAGGTACAAAGGCATTCTGGGTATCAATATCGGCAAGAATTTCGACACACCGGTCGAGCGTGCGGTCGATGATTACCTGATCTGTCTGGACAAGGTGTACGCCCATGCCAGCTATGTAACGGTCAACGTCAGCTCACCGAACACTCCAGGCCTGCGCAGCCTGCAATTCGGCGATTCGCTCAAGCAGTTGCTCGAAGCGCTGCGTCAACGCCAGGAAGACCTGACGCAGCGTCACGGCAAGCGTGTACCACTGGCGATCAAGATAGCCCCGGACATGACCGATGAAGAAACCGTACAGGTCGCGCAAGCATTGATCGAGACGGGGATGGATGCGGTGATCGCTACCAACACCACCCTCAGCCGCGTCGGCGTCGAAGGCATGGAGCATGGCAACGAGGCAGGCGGCCTGTCGGGCGCGCCGGTTCGCGACAAGAGCACCCACACCGTCAAGGTGCTGGCCGGCGAATTGGCCGGTCGCTTGCCGATCATCGCTGTGGGCGGTATCACCGAAGGCCAGCACGCGGCTGAGAAAATCGCCGCTGGCGCGAGCCTGGTGCAGTTGTATTCGGGCTTTATCTACAAGGGCCCGGCGTTGATTCGCCAGTCGGTGGATGCGATCGCGGCATTGCGATAAGGGCGGTCCATTGTGGCGAGGGGCAAGTCCCCCGGCCACAAAGGTGATTTTTCAGGCATAAAAAAGGGCTCCGTGAAGGAGCCCCTGGGCCGAAGCCCGCCGTCCGGATGGGACGTGCGTGGTTAAGTCGTTGCGTAATCAGGTGTTGGTGTCGGAATGTGTGCCCTGTTTAGCCGACGGCGTGAAGTTCGTTGAGTCTGTGGATCCCCGCAGTGCCGGTCATACCGTCCCAGTTGTCGCCGCGTCCTTCTCGCCAGCCATTGATCCACGCTTGGCGTACTGACGGTAGAGTAAATGGGCAAAGCTCACGGGATTTGCCACCAACGCCATATTGATATCCGCGTAAAAATGCTCTTTCCAACGGATCACGCTTAAGTCTTCTCATAGGGTGTTTCCCTCAATGTTGACTGTGTAATGTCCTGTCGGCCTCAATCGAGGCCGGGCAGAAAGTCTCTGCCGTTGGTGGCTCGCTGCCGGCGTCGCGAGCCAAGGTGTTGACGTCATTGCGGCGTCAACCTGTATTGAGTTCTAACCAATGCGTCACATCGAGGGAATGATCGTTTTGTCATAAGGACGTAACGATAATGATGTTAAGGCGATAAGCTGGACGGGTTTCGCGACCTGTTTTTTGAGCAAAGCCCGCTATGATCAGCCTCCTGCCAGATTCGGAGGTTAATTCACTCGCGAAAATGTCGGCCTGTTGCAGTCGGGTATTTTTCGACGAAGGGTCGAGATATGACATTTTGTTGCAACGAATTTTTTATCTGCCCTTGCATCTAAGTTCATTTAACCTCTTGGTTGGCTGAGCAGTCGGGGTGGGATGGCACACCTTCGTGCCACGCGAGCGCTCTTCGAGAAAAGCGCTTGATTGAAAACCGGGCGGGCAATGCGTTGCCCGTTCACTCATTGCTTAAAGGCCCTGGAACTCCCCATGTCGGATCGTTACGAACTCTTCCTCACTTGCCCTAAAGGTCTCGAAGGCCTGCTTATCGAGGAAGCCGTCGGGCTTGGCCTTGAGGAAGCGCGCGAGCACACCTCCGCCGTGCGCGGCATGGCCAGCATGGAGACGGCTTATCGCCTGTGTCTGTGGTCGCGTCTGGCCAACCGGGTGTTGCTGGTCCTCAAGCGCTTCCCGATGAAGGACGCTGAAGACCTCTACCACGGTGTGCTGGATGTCGAGTGGCAGGACCATATGCTCAACGATGGCACCCTGGCGGTGGAGTTCAGCGGTCACGGTTCAGGCATCGACAACACTCACTTCGGCGCCTTGAAGGTCAAGGATGCGATTGTCGACAAGCTGCGCACTGCGTCGGGCGAGCGTCCATCCATCGACAAGATCAACCCGGACCTGCGCATTCACCTGCGTCTGGACCGTGGCGAAGCGATTCTGTCTCTCGATCTGTCTGGCCACAGCCTCCACCAGCGCGGTTACCGTCTGCAGCAAGGTGCGGCACCGCTGAAGGAAAACCTCGCGGCAGCGATTCTGATTCGTGCCGGTTGGCCGCGCATTGCTGCCGACGGCGGCGCGCTGGCTGACCCGATGTGCGGTGTGGGCACCTTCCTGGTGGAAGCTGCAATGATCGCCGCGGACATGGCACCGAACCTGCGACGCGAGCAGTGGGGCTTCACCGCCTGGCTCGGCCATGTGCCGGCGCTGTGGAAAAAGCTCCATGAAGAAGCCAAGGCACGTGCCGCTGCCGGTCTGGCCAAGCCACCGCTGTGGATTCGCGGTTACGAAGCCGACCCACGACTGATTCAGCCGGGCCGCAACAACATCGAACGTGCTGGCCTGAGCGACTGGATCAAGGTGTACCAGGGTGAAGTCGCGACCTTCGAGCCGCGTCCGGACCAGAACCAGAAAGGCCTGGTGATCTGCAACCCTCCGTATGGCGAGCGTCTGGGTGATGAGGCGAGCCTGCTCTATCTCTACCAGAATCTCGGCGAACGTCTGCGTCAGGCGTGCCTGAACTGGGAAGCCGCGGTGTTTACCGGCGCGCCGGATCTGGGCAAACGCATGGGCATCCGCAGCCACAAACAGTATTCGTTCTGGAACGGCGCCTTGCCGTGCAAATTGCTGCTGATCAAGGTACTGCCGGATCAGTTCGTCACCGGTGAGCGTCGTACCCCGGAACAGCGTCAGGCCGAACGTGAACAGGCGGCCTACGATCAGTCGCCGACCGAGCCGCAAGAGCGTCAATACAATAAGAACGGCAATCCGATCAAGCCAGCGCCTGCACCGGCTCCAGTAGTTGAACAGGCACGTCTGAGCGAAGGCGGGCAGATGTTTGCCAACCGCCTGCAAAAGAATCTCAAGGCCATGGGCAAGTGGGTCAAGCGCGAAGGTATCGACTGCTACCGCGTCTACGATGCCGATATGCCGGAGTACTCGATGGCCATCGACCTGTATCACGACTGGGTCCATGTTCAGGAATACGCGGCACCGAAGTCGATCGATCCGGAAAAAGCCTCGGCGCGTATGTTCGATGCCCTGGCGGCCATTCCGCAGGCGCTGAACATCGACAAGAGCCGCGTGATCGTCAAGCGTCGCGAGCGCCAGAGCGGCACCAAGCAGTACGAGCGCCAAAGCGCCCAAGGCAAGTTCACCGAGGTCAGCGAAGGCGGCGTGAAGTTGCTGGTCAACCTGACCGACTACCTCGACACCGGGCTGTTCCTGGATCACCGGCCGATGCGCCTGCGGATTCAGAAAGAGGCCGCCGGCAAGCGCTTCCTCAACCTGTATTGCTACACCGCGACGGCCAGCGTGCACGCAGCCAAGGGCGGCGCGCGCAGCACGACCAGCGTCGACTTGTCGAAAACCTATCTGGACTGGGCGCGACGCAACCTGTCGCTCAACGGCTTCTCCGACAAGAACCGTCTGGAGCAGGGCGACGTAATGGCCTGGCTGGATACCTGCCGCGATGAGTTCGATCTGATCTTCATCGACCCGCCGACTTTCTCCAACTCCAAGCGCATGGAAGGGATCTTCGACGTGCAGCGCGATCAGGTGCAATTGATCGATCTGGCAATGGCGCGTCTTGCCCCAGGCGGTGTGTTGTATTTCTCCAACAACTTCCGCAAGTTCCAGCTTGAGGAAAACCTCACAACGCGTTACGCCGTTGAGGAAATCACCGAGCAAACTATCGACCCGGATTTTGCGCGTAACGGAAAAATCCACCGTGCCTGGAAAATTACCGCCCGCTAAATAGTGATTGGATCCATAGAGCCTTGATTTTTAAAGGCTCTTGGCTCTTTTTACGCTGGTCAAATTAGTGGCAAATAGCTATAACTCAGTCAAAGCCCATGTGACGCCCAAGCTCGCTGGCGTTTTGAGTTCTGCTTATGTCGTTGCATGCCGTGCGCCCGAAAATTCTGGGATTCATCAGCGAAGATGTTTCGGCCTGGCTGGTCGCGATACTGGTATTGCTCGCCGGAGGCATTCTGACGGGATTGCTGGCCTGGGCGACGCTCAATCTGTATCAGCAACAATTGCGTCAGCGCTTTCAGTTGCTGGTCAGCGAGCGTTACAGCCGAATTGAGGAGCGTTTCGAAGACCAGGAGCAGCGCCTCGACAGTCTGCGGCGATTTTTTACCTACTCCGATTCGGTAACCCGCCAGGAATTTGATGGCTACGCCAAGCCATTGTTACTCCGAACTCAAGCCTACTCTTGGGCGCCGCGAGTCATTGGCGTCGAACGCTCGTTGTTCGAGCGCAACGTGCGAGCGCAGGGGCTGGCGGGCTTTTCCATTCGTGAATTGAATGCTGCGGGTCAATTGCAACTGGCTGCCGAGCGCGATGAGTACGTGCCGGTGTTGTTCAGCCAGACGCAAAGTGTTCTCGGTGTACCGTTGGGCTATGACTTGCTGGCCCAGCCTTTGCGTCGCTCGACCCTGGAGCGCGCACGCAACCACGGATCTCTGGCGGTCTCGCAACCGATGGACCTGGTCGGGATCGAGCCGGCCTATGCTCGCGGCGTCTTGTTAGTCGCACCGGTCAGCATGCGCTCATCCAGCGCAAGCCCGACGCCCGAACCCTATGGCTACGTCATGGCAGTGATCAGCATCCGTCAGCTGGTGGCTGACGGTTTGCCTGAGGCGAGTCATGACAACCTGGCGATACACATTCTCGATCTGTCCACCGAGAATAAGCACGAAACGTTCTATGAATCGGATAATCGGCCAGTGCAAAGTGAGTTATTGGCGTCTCGTTCGCTGCGCTTTGCGGATCACGATTATCAGGTGGATATCCGGCCCAGCGCGGCATTTATGCGGGCCAATCATTTTTCGGTCATCAGCCTGGTGGTGCCCGGCGGTTTGTTCAGCGTCCTGCTCAGCGCCTTGCTTTATGTCCTGGTCAGCCAGCGACAACGGGCCTTGGCGCTGGTCGAACAACGCACCCGTGAATTGCGCCGGCGCGAGCAGGAACTGCGCGGTGCCCACGGACAGCTGCGCAGTGTGTTGAATGCGGCGACGCAGGTGGCGATTATCGCGACGGACTTGCGCGGCCTGATCAGCACCTTCAATGCCGGCGCCGAGCAAATGCTCGGTTATCGAAGTGTCGATGTGCTGGAACACATGACACTGGAAAGCCTGCACCTGGCCACTGAGCTGCAGGCGCGAGCGGAGCAACTGAGTCGGCGTTATGGCAAACCGATCCCGATATGCCAGGCAATGCTCGTCGAGGGTGGCGAAGAGGGTGGGCATGAGGCTCGCGAGTGGACGCTGGTGCGTCAGGATGGCACCCGACTGACGGTCAATATGCTGGTGGCGCCGGTGTTCGATGAGTTGGGTCTCTGGATCGGGCATCTGGCGATTTGCATCGATATTACTGAGCGTAAACGGGTGCACGAAGCACTGGCGGCGCGCGATAGTCTGCTGAAGAAGCTCAGCGCACATGTGCCGGGCGGGATTTACCAATTCAAGATGGCGGCTGACGGCAAGTTCAGCGTCATCTATGTCAGTGACGGCATTCGTGACATTTACGAGATTGAGCCGGATGTGCTGCAAACAAACGCGGAGGCAATCTTCGAGCGAATCTATCCGCAAGACTCGACCAGAGTCCGCGCCTCGATTCGCTCCTCTGCCCAGAAGCTTAGCCCGTGGCGTGAGGAGTACCGTGTGCAGCTGCCCCAGCGTGGGCTGCGCTGGGTGCGTGGTGAGGCGACGCCGGAAGAGTTACCCGGTGGCGGGGTGCTTTGGCACGGCTATGTCTCGGATATTTCTGATATGAAGCGGGTTGAGGAGGAACTGCGCGCGCTTTCGGTTACCGACTCCCTGACCGGGATTCACAATCGGCGTTATTTCCAGGAGCGCCTTAAAACCGAAATGGCCCGGGTTGAGCGCGGTGTCGGAGAACTGGCGGTCATCATGCTCGATATCGACCACTTCAAGCGTATCAATGATCAGCACGGTCATGCGGTGGGTGATCGGGTGCTGCAAGGCGTCTGTCAGCGCATCGGCCAGCGGCTGCGGCGTACCGATGTGTTCTGTCGTTTAGGCGGCGAGGAGTTCATGGTGCTGTGTCCGGACACTGATGCGCGGCAGGCTTATACCCTTGCGGTAGAGCTTTGGCAGGGGCTGCGCAGTTTGCCGATCGATGGGGTAGGTTCAGTGACAGCGAGCTTCGGGATTGCCAGTTGGCGGTCAGGTGAGGGAGCTGATGCGTTGCTGCTGCGGGCCGACTCGGGTGTGTATGCGGCCAAGCAGGCGGGGCGGGATCGGGTTGAGACGGAGTTGGTTTAAGGTCTGATGCGCTGATCGTTCCCACGCTCTGCGTGGGAACGATCAGCAATGGTTTTGAGGGTTACAGCGCCGAAGCCGTCGCCGCCGATTTCGGCTGACGGTAAAGATCCAGCAGTACCTGATCGAGCACCGAGGACGCGCCAAATGGTTTCGGATCATTGAGGATCGCCACCACTGCCCAGGTGTTGCCGTTGCTGTCTCGGCTGAAGCCGGCGATGGCGCGTACGGTATTCAGGGTGCCGGTCTTGATATGCGCTTCACCGGCCATGGCTGTGCGTTTCAGGCGTTTGCGCATGGTGCCGTCCGTGCCGGCAATCGGCATCGAACTGATGAACTCGGCCGAGTACGGGCTTCTCCAGGCCGCCTGCAGCAGCGCGCCCATTTCCCGGGCGCTGACCCGTTCGGCGCGAGACAGGCCGGAACCGTTTTCCATGACCAGATGCGGCGCAGTGATGCCTTTCTTCACCAGCCACTGGCGAACTACGCGTTGGGCGGCTTTGGCGTCATCTGCGTCGGCATCGTTGCGGTATTGAGCGCCGAGGCTGAGGAACAGTTGCTGGGCCATGGTGTTGTTACTGTATTTGTTGATGTCGCGGATGATCTCGGCCAGATCCGGCGAGAACGCCCGGGCCAGAACCTTGGCATCTTTAGGCACGGCGGCCAGACGATCCTTGCCCTGAATGCTGCCGCCCAGTTCCTGCCAAATCGCCCGCACGGCACCGGCGGTGTAGGTCGCGTGGTCGAGCAGAGACAGGTAGGTCTGCGAACTGCAGCCGTCGCCCAGCTGGCCGTTGACTGTCACGTTCACGCCGCCGTCGGCACGGGTTACCGGGTTGTAGCGCACGTTGCCGGTGCACTGCTTGGAGTTGACGGCTTGGACCTGATTGTCGATTTGAATGCTGGCGATTGGCGGCTCGACGGAAATCAGTACCTTGCCCGAGTCATTGCGAGCGACAAAGCGCAACGCCTTGAGGTTGACCATCAATGAATCGGGTTTGACGAGAAACGGTTTGTTCTCGTCATTGCCGTCGTCATTGAACTCCGGCAATTGCGGTTGCACGAAGAAATTGCGGTCCAGCACCAGATCGCCGGTGACTTGCTGCACGCCATTGGCCCGCAGGTCACGCATCAGCAGCCAGAGTTTTTCCATGTTCAGCTTCGGATCACCGCCACCCTTGAGGTACAGGTTGCCGTTGAGGATGCCGCCACTGAGGGTGCCGTCGGTGTAGAACTCGGTCTTCCACTGGTGGTTCGGACCGAGCATTTCCAGGGCGGCGTAGGTGGTGACCAGCTTCATGGTCGATGCCGGGTTGACCGAGACGTCGGCATTGAAGATGGTCGGGGTACCGGGGCCGTTGAGCGGGATCATCACCAGGGACAAGGCGCTGTCCTGCAACTTGCTGGCCTTGAGGGCCTTTTCAACGTTGGGTGACAGGGCGGTATTGATCGGGGCAGCAGAAACAGGGAGCGCCAGGGGCAAAAGAAGACTGGCAAGCAGCAATGGACGCAAAGATTTGATCATGTGAAGTAAAACCCTACAGCCGAGGGGAAAAAGATGAGGGCATGTTGATAAATTCCCTCAGTGGTCATGAAAGTGTCGGCATTATGCCCCAAGGTGGAGTGGCTTGTGCCTTAGGCTGCCCCCCTAATTCGCTATTTTTTTACCGGCGGTAGGCCCAAGCCCCCAGAGAGTCAGGCAATCGGCGACTTAAACTGCTAAAGTGCCGCCCGTTATTACTTATGAGGATTGTTCCATGGCGACTAACCGTTCCCAGCGTCTGCGCAAAAAACTGTGCGTCGATGAATTTCAAGAGCTGGGTTTCGAGCTGAATCTGGATTTCAAAGAAGATTTGGCTGATGAAGCTATTGACGCTTTCCTCGACGCGTTCCTGAATGAAGCGATGGAAGCCAACGGCCTCGGCTACGTTGGCGGCGATGACTACGGTCTGGTTTGCCTGATCAAGCGCGGTTCGGTCAGCGAAGAGCAGCGCGCCACGGTTGAATCCTGGCTCAAAGCCCGCACCGAGCTGACCAGCGTTGAAGTCAGCCCGCTGTTGGACGTCTGGTACCCGGAAAAACCAATCAATCCGGTAGCCTGATGTCATCAATCAGCGGCCCGCCCGGGCCGCTGATTCGATACTGCTCTATAGCAGCTGCCGCCAG
Organism: Pseudomonas sp. GW821-FHT07G10; assembly: GCF_059418545.1. Lineage (NCBI taxonomy): Bacteria > Pseudomonadati > Pseudomonadota > Gammaproteobacteria > Pseudomonadales > Pseudomonadaceae > Pseudomonas > Pseudomonas sp. GW821-FHT07G10. Next base: position 83,851 of record NZ_JBWKQB010000005.1, read on the forward strand.
GCTGCGTTCGGTCGCGAAGCGGTCGCAAAATCAGTTTGCGCATTTATTCAGAATGACCGCGATATCCATATTGCGACCGCTGCGCGGCCGAACGCAGGCTTCGCCAGCTGCTACGCCTTACGCCAATTCAGAATCACCAGCGTCAACACCCCCGCCACAATCCCCCAGAACGCCGAACCAATCGAAAACAGTGTCAGTCCCGATGCGGTGACCATGAAGGTGATCAGCGCTGCTTCGCGTTCTTTCACTTCATACATGGCGATGCTCAGGCCGTTGATGATCGAGCCGAACAAGGCCAGGGCGGCAATCGACAGCACCAGTTCTTTCGGCAACGCAGCGAACAGCGCCGCCAGTGTGGCGCCGAACACCCCGGCAATCCCGTAGAAAATTCCGCACCAGACCGCAGCGGTGTAGCGCTTGTTGCGGTCTTCATGGGCATGCGGCCCGGTGCAAATGGCGGCGCTGATCGCCGCGAGGTTGATGCCGTGGGAGCCGAACGGGGCCAGCAGCAGTGAAGCAATGCCGGTGGTGGTGATCAGTGGCGACGCCGGCACGCTGTAACCGTCGGCGCGCAGCACGGCGATGCCCGGCATGTTCTGCGAGGTCATCGCCACTACGAACAGTGGAATGCCAATGCTGATGGTCGCAGCCAGGGAAAAGTGCGGCGTGGTCCAGATTGGCGTGGCGACCTCAAGGCTGAAGCCGCTGAAGTCCAGCAGCCCCATCAGGCTGGAGAGCGCAGTGCCGATCAGTAACGCGGCAAGCACCGCATAGCGGGGCGACAGGCGCTTGATGACCAGATAGGTGAAAAACATGCCCAGCACCAGTGCCGTGCGGTGTTGCGCGGCGACGAAAATTTCGCTGCCGATCTTGAACAGAATCCCGGCCAGCAACGCCGCGGCCAGCGAGGCGGGAATACGCTTGACCAAGCGTTCGAAACTCCCGGTCAGCCCGCAGATCGTCACCAGCACCGCACAGGTTATATAGGCGCCAATGGCTTCGCCGTAGGTCACTCCGCCCAGGCTGGTGATCAACAGCGCCGCGCCCGGGGTCGACCAGGCGATGGTGATGGGGGTGCGATAGCGCAGGGACAGACCGATGCTGCACACCGCCATGCCGATCGAGATCGCCCAGATCCAGGACGAGATCTGTCCGCTGGTCAGTCCGGCCGCCTGGCCAGCCTGAAACATCAGCACCAGCGAGCTGGTGTAGCCGGTCATCATCGCGATGAAGCCAGCGACGATGGCAGATGGCGAAGTGTCGGCCAACGGGCGTAACTGCGCTTGAGTGGCGTCGTTCATGGAGCGGTGTTCCTTGTTTTGGTCAAGATGATCCGTGGCCAGAGCGCAGGAGCTGCCGCAGACTCTATGTTCAAGCCTAAACTCAAACGTATCTGATCATTGCAATACAGCCGCGGGCGTAAACTGCCGTACAGTCGTGTTAGCACAGCCGGTTGTGTACAATGTGCCATGTTTTTTACGCGATACTTGCCCGCGACCCGCCGTGTCGTATTACAGTCACGGTTGATTCGCCGCAGTTTTCCTCACTCGAGCGCCCATGAACGAACAGTTGCAACCCCTCAAGAAACAACCGCGCGCAGGCAAGGCCGGCCGCAGCGGAACCCAGGACGATATTGTCTACGCACATATCTTCGAGGCTATCCTCGAACAGCGTCTGGCGCCCGGCACCAAGTTGAGCGAAGAAGCGCTGGGGGAAATTTTCGGGGTCAGTCGCACCATCATCCGCCGCGCCTTGTCGCGTCTGGCCCATGAAGGCGTGGTGTTGCTGCGACCCAATCGCGGTGCGGTGGTCGCCAGCCCGAGCGTCGAGGAAGCCCGTCAGGTATTCCTTGCACGACGTTTGGTCGAGCGGGCGATTACCGAGCTGGCGGTGCAACATGCGACGGCCGAGCAATTGACCGAGCTGCGGCAGATGGTCAACGAGGAGCGCGAAAGCTTCTCGCGTGGCGATCGCGGGGCGGGTATCCGGCTTTCCGGCGAGTTCCACTTGAAACTGGCTGAAGCGGCGAAGAATGCACCGCTGATCAGCTTCCAGCGCAGCCTGGTGTCCCAGACTTCATTGATCATCGCCCAGTACGAAAGCGGCAACCGCTCGCACTGCTCCTACGATGAGCACACTCAATTGATCGATGCCATCGAGGCTCGCGACGCGACGCTTGCGGTGGACTTGATGATGCATCACATGGATCACATCGACAGCAAGCTCAACCTCGACGAAGAAGGCGCCTCGGACGACCTGCACGCAGTGTTCTCGCATCTGTTGCAGATCAAGAAACCAGGGCGTTCCGCAGCGAAACTCTAAAGAGATCTTTGATCGTTCCCACGCTCCGCGTGGGAACGCCTCTAGGGACGCTCCGCGTCCAGCGACGCAGAGCGTCACGGGCTGCATTCCCACGCAGAGCATGGGAACGATCAATGTCCGGAAAATCTAGCGTTGATGCACCAGATTCCCCGCCGCATAGGTCTGCAGTACGGTCCGGTCATCCCCCAGCGTCATCAACACAAACAGCGTTTCTGCGATGTTACTGGCCTGTTTCAGGCGATAGCTGAGCAACGGCGTGGCGTTGTAGTCGAGTACCAGGAAGTCGGCGTCGGTACCCGGTTGCAGCGTGCCTATTTTGTCTTCCAGACGCAGTGCCCGAGCGCCGCCAAGGGTGGCCAGGTACAACGATTTGAACGGGCTCAGGCGAGCGCCTTGTAGCTGCATGACCTTGTAGGCTTCGTTCAGGGTTTGCAGCAATGAGAAGCTGGTACCGCCACCGACATCGGTGCCCAGACCGACATTCAACTTGTGCTTCTCGGCCATCGGCAGGTTGAACAGGCCGCTACCGAGGAAAAAGTTCGAAGTCGGGCAGAAGGCGATTGCTGAACCGGCTTCGGCCAGACGCGCGCATTCGTCGTCGCACAGATGCACGCCGTGGGCGAACACCGAGCGTTCGCCCAGCAGCTTGTAGTGGTCGTACACGTCCAGGTAGCCGCTGCGCTGCGGGAACAACTCCTTGACCCATTGCACTTCCTGCAGGTTTTCGCTGATGTGCGTCTGCATGTACAGGTCGGGGTATTCGCTGAGCAATTGCCCGGCCAGCGTCAGTTGCTCCGGGGTGCTGGTTGGCGCGAAGCGCGGGGTCACTGCGTAGTGCAGGCGGCCCTTGCCGTGCCAGCGTTCGATCAGCGCTTTGCTTTCGAGGTAGCCGGATTCGGCGGTGTCGGTCAGGTAGTCCGGCGCGTTGCGGTCCATCATCACCTTGCCGGCGATCATCCGCAGGTTCAGCTGCTCGGCAGCCTGGAAGAACGAAGTCACCGATTGCGGGTGCACACTGCCGAATACCAGCGCGGTGGTGGTGCCGTTGCGCAGCAGTTCCTTGATGAATATGTCCGCGACTTCTTCGGCGTGGGCTTTATCGGCGAACTGGCTTTCGCACGGGAAGGTGTAGGTGTTGAGCCAGTCCAGCAGTTGCTCACCGTAGGCACCGACCATGCCGGTCTGCGGCAAATGGATGTGGGTGTCGATGAAACCGGGAGTGATCAGTGCATCCTGATAATGGGTGACATCGATATCGGCTGGCAGCCTGGCGAGTAGTTCGCTGGCATGGCCGATGGCGCTGATCTGGCCGTTTTCAGTCACCAACAAGCCGTCCTCGAAATACTCGTAAGAGGCTTCGATACCAACCACGGCAGGGTCGGCGATACTGTGCAGGATGGCCGCGCGGTAGGCTTTGCGAGTCAAAGGCATGGGATTTCTCAGTTCGTGGCTTGGCTGCGGCGTGAGGCAGGCAGCAGTTTTGCAATGGGTTCGGCTTTCGCGGTGTGCTGGCCGAAATTTGCGTTATAGGTGGCGATGATTTCGCCGGCGATGGAGATGGCGATTTCCACAGGCAGCTTGCCTTTGACTTCGCCGATACCCATCGGGCAGCGCATGCGTTGCAGCAGCGCGTTGTCGAAACCGCGGTCACGCAGGCGATGTTCGAACTTGACCCGTTTGGTTTTCGAGCCGATCAGGCCGAAGTAGGCGAAGTCGTTGCGCTTGAGGATCGCGGCGGTCAATTCCAGATCGAGCTGATGGTTATGGGTCATGACGATGCAGTAGCTGCCGGCGGGCAGATTGTCGATTTCATCCACCGGCTCTTCGCTGACGATCTTGAGCACGCCATGAGGGATCTGTTCGGGGAACTCCTGCTCCCGTGAGTCGATCCAGCGCACCCGGCAGGGCAGGCTGGCCAGTAGAGGTACCAGCGCCCGACCGACATGGCCGGCGCCGAAGACCGCAATCTGCGCCTGGACCTGGCCCATCGGTTCGAACAGCAACACGGTCGCGCCGCCGCAGCACTGGCCAAGGCTTGCGCCCAGGGTGAAGCGCTCCAGGTGGGTGTCCTGTTTGCCGCTGGCAAGCATTTCCCGGGCGACCTGCATTGCCTTGTATTCCAGGTGCCCGCCGCCGATGGTATCGAAAGCCTGCGTAGCACTGACGACCATCTTCGAACCGGCGTTACGCGGTGTCGAGCCGAGCTCTTCGATGATGGTCACCAACACGCAGGGTTCGCCCTGGTTCTGCAGGTCGGCGAGTGCGCTGATCCAGTTGTACATACACACCTCACAGATCATTCCCACGCTCTGCGTGGGAATGCATCTCTGGACGCTCCGCGTCCGCTCTTGAAATGTGACGCAGAGCGTCACGGGCTGCATTCCCACGCAGAGCGTGGGAACGATCATCAGGAAGAAGCCAGTTCAGCCTCGGCTTCCACGGCTTTCGCCGCCTTCAACTGGCGCATCTGCTCACAGCCCCATAACACCCGCTCCGGGGTCGCCGGTGCGTCGATTTTTGGCTGGTGACGGTAATCGCCCAGGCTTGCCACCGCATCCTTGATCGCGCACCAGACGGAGATGCCGAGCATGAACGGCGGTTCGCCGACGGCCTTGGAATGGAACACGGTGTCTTCCGGGTTCTTGCGGTTTTCCACCAGTTTCACTCGCAGGTCCAACGGCATGTCCGCGACTGCCGGGATCTTGTAGCTGGCCGGGCCGTTGGTCATCAGTTTGCCCTTGGCATTCCACACCAGCTCTTCCATGGTCAGCCAGCCCATGCCCTGAATGAAGCCGCCCTCGACCTGACCGATATCGATGGCCGGGTTCAGCGAGGCACCGACGTCGTGGAGGATGTCAGTACGCAGCATCTTGTATTCGCCGGTCAGGGTGTCGACGATCACTTCGGTGCAGGCCGCACCGTAGGCGAAATAGTAGAACGGCCGACCACGGGCCTGACTGCGGTCGTAATAGATTTTCGGGGTCTTGTAGAAGCCGGTGCTGGACAATGACACTTGAGCGAAATACGCCTGCTGGACCAGCGCTTCGAAGGTCAGGATGTGATCACGCACCCGTACATGGCCGTTGTGGAATTCAACGTCTTCTTCGCTGACTTTGTATTGCCGTGCGGCAAACTCCACCAAGCGCTGCTTGATGATTTCAGCGGCGTTCTGTGCGGCCTTGCCGTTCAGGTCGGCACCACTGGAGGCGGCGGTCGGCGAGGTGTTCGGAACCTTGTCGGTGTTGGTTGCGGTGATCTGCACCCGATCAATTTCGACCTGGAACACCTCGGCCACGACCTGCGCGACTTTGATGTTCAAACCCTGGCCCATCTCCGTGCCGCCGTGGTTCAGATGGATGCTGCCGTCGGTGTAGATATGGATCAGCGCGCCTGCCTGGTTGAGGAAGCTGGCGGTGAAGGAAATACCGAATTTCACCGGTGTCAGCGCCAGACCTTTTTTCAAAATCGGGCTGTTGGCGTTGTAGCGACGGATCGCTTCACGCCGCTCGGCGTACTGACTGCTTTGTTCAAGTTCAGCGGTCATTTCCTCGAGCATGTTGTGCTCGACGGTCTGGTAGTAATGGGTGACGTTGCGCTCGGTCTTGCCATAGTAGTTGGCCTTGCGCACCGCCAGAGGATCGAGGGCCAGATGGCGGGCAATGGCGTCCATCACTTCTTCGATGGCGACCATGCCTTGCGGGCCGCCAAAGCCCCGATAGGCGGTGTTCGACGCGATATTGGTCTTGCAGCGGTGACCGTTGATGGTCGCGTCACCCAGGTAGTAGGAGTTGTCGGCGTGGAACATTGCGCGGTCGACGATCGACGCCGAAAGGTCCGGCGAGCAGCCGCAGTTACCCGCCAGTTCCAGTTGAATGCCATGTAAGCGGCCAGTGCTGTCGAAGCCGACGTCGTACTCGATGTAGAACGGATGACGCTTGCCGGTCATCAGCATGTCTTCGACCCGCGGCAGACGCATTTTGGTCGGCTGGCCGGTCAGGTGCGCAACCACGGCGCAAAGGCATGCCGGGCTCGCCGCCTGGGTTTCCTTGCCGCCGAAACCACCGCCCATGCGGCGCATGTCGACGACGATTTTGTTCATCGATACGTCCAGCACTTCCGCCACCAGTTTCTGCACTTCGGTGGGGTTCTGGGTCGAGCAGTAAACAATCATGCCGCCGTCTTCGGTGGGCATTACCGAAGAGACCTGGGTTTCCAGATAGAAGTGTTCCTGGCCGCCGATGTGCAGCGTGCCCTGAATGCGATGCTCTGCGGTAGAGAGCGCAGTTGCCGAATCGCCCCGCTGATGGGTATGGCTGTCGAGCACAAAATGGCGTTTGCGCAGCGCTTCGACCACGTCAAGCACGGGCTCCAGATCTTCATACTCGATGATCGCGGCCATGGCCGCTTTGCGCGCGGTTTCCAGATCTCTGGCCGCTACTGCCAGTACCACCTGGCCGACGAACTGCACATCATCGATGGCCAGCAACGGGTCGCCGGGCAGCAGCGGCCCGATGTCTTTAAGGCCTGGCACATCTTCATGGGTGATGACGATGCGCACGCCTTCAATGGCGTAGCACGGCGCGGTGTCGATGCTGATGATTTTCGCGTGGGCACGGTCGGACAGCCGCGCGTACAGGTGCAGCTGATTCGGGAACTCCAGGCGGTCGTCGATGTACACCGCCTCACCGGACACATGTTTGTCCGCGCTATCGTGCTTGACGCTGCGGCCGACGCCGGTGGTCAGGTCCTGGGCAAACAGTTCGGCGAGTTCAGCCTGAGTCTTTTCTACGGCGTGATGATTAGACATAAGCGGTCACCCGAGTCTCGATGTGCGGTGTTTGCAGTTCGATGAAGTATTTGCGCAGCAGGTTTTGCGCGCTGAGCAGGCGGTATTCCTTGCTGGCGCGGAAGTCCGAAAGCGGCGTGAAGTCCTCGCCCAAAGCGACGCAGGCGCGTTCGACGGTAGTTGAGTTCCACGGCGAGCCGAGCAGGGCGGCTTCACAGCTTTTGGCGCGTTTTGGCGTTGCGGCCATGCCGCCGAAAGCGACGCGGGCGTCAGCGACCACGCCATTTTCGATGCGCAGATTGAATGCCGCGCAGACCGCAGAGATATCGTCGTCCAGGCGCTTGGAAACCTTGTAGGCGCGGAACATCTGTTGGGTTGTGGCGCGGGGCACGATGATCTTTTCGATGAACTCGCTTTCCTGGCGCGCGGTCACCCGGTAATCGATGAAATAGTCTTCCAGCATCAGCGTGCGGCGGGTTTGGCCTTTGCACAAAACAATTTGCGCGCCGAGGGCGATCAGCAGCGGTGGTGAGTCACCGATCGGTGAGGCGTTGCCGATGTTGCCGCCCAGCGTGCCCTGGTTGCGGATTTGCAGCGAGGCGAAGCGTTGCAGCAGTTCGCCGAAGTCCGGGTACTCGGCCTTGAGTGCTTCATAGCAATCGGACAGCGAGGTGGCGGCGCCGATTTCCAGGCGATCGTCAAAGCGTTCGACGCGCTTCATTTCGGCGACGTTGCCGACATAGATCATCACTGGCAAGGCACGGTGGAACTGTGTCACTTCCAGCGCCAGGTCGGTACCACCGGCCAGCAAGCGTGCTTGCGGGTAGGCATCGTAAAGGTCGGCCAGATCAGCGACGGTCAAGGGCACCAGGCAACGTTTGTCGCCGCTGTTGAGTTCGCCGGTTTCGGTCGGCGCGATGGCTTTCAGGCGTGCAATGGTTTCGGCTTCGCGGGCATCGAATTGGTCGCTCGGCTTGCCGCAGCAAGCCTGTTCGGCAGCGGCGAGAATCGGTCGATAGCCGGTGCAACGACAGAGGTTGCCGGCCAACGCTTCGTGGGCTTTATGGGAGTCCGGCTGATCACTGTTCTTTTGCAGCGCGAACAATGACATGACAAAGCCGGGCGTGCAGAAACCGCATTGCGAACCGTGGCACTCGACCATGGCTTTTTGCACGCTGTGAAGCTGACCCTGGTGTTTGAGGTCTTCAACGCTGATCAGCTGTTTGCCATGCAGCGACGATACGAAGGTCAGGCACGAGTTGAGGCTGCGATAGCGAATGTGCTCGCGGCCGTCGTCTTGCGTCTGCAACTCGCCGACGACCACGGTGCAGGCGCCACAATCACCGCTGGCGCAACCTTCTTTTGTGCCGGGTTTGCCCACGTGCTCGCGCAGATAATTGAGCACGGTCAGGTTCGGGTCCAGGGAGTGCTCGCTACGGAGTTCCTGGTTTAGTAAAAACTGGATCACGGAAGGCCTCGCAGACTCATTATTGTTGTTAACCGATTTGTACCGAATTTAGTCATGTCTGACTTTTCGGTCAATGATTTTCTGACTTAAAGGTCAGGAAATGCTGTTTTACCGATTAACGACCCCTCTAATCATTATTGACCCTCTCGGGGTACGGTGCTTTTAGCTTATTTCGTGCCAGATTCAGCGCCCTGGTCATTACCATTCAGCGCCCTGCGCCATGACCTGGCAATTGCGCTACACTGCGCCGCTTGTACCGATCGAAGATTTTGAAGGAAAACCATGACGTTCAAGGCGCCGGACAGCCTCGCCGAGCAAATCGCCCACTACCTCGCCGAACGTATCATTCGCGGGGATCTCAAGCCCGGGGAGCGCATCCAGGAACAGAAGGTTACGCAGGCCCTCAATGTCAGCCGCGGATCGGTGCGCGAAGCGTTGCTGATCCTCGAGCGCCGCCACCTGGTTGCGATCCTGCCGCGTCGCGGCGCCCACGTGACCGAACTCACCGGACACAAGGTGCAGAGCCTGTGCACGCTAATGAGCGAGCTGTACATCCTGCTTGGCAATTCGGTTGCCAACGGTTGGGCGGTTCAGGCTGATATGGCGCCGTTCCTGCAAATCCAGCAGCGGCTGGTCGCCAGTTACGAACGTCAGGACATCCGCACGTTTGTCGAAGACAGCTTCAATGTGATGCGTGCTGCGTACCCCTTCGCCAATAACCCGTATTTGCAGGAAACCGTCGAAAATCTGCAGCCGGCCATGAGCCGCGCGTATTTCCTCGCACTGGAACAACGCAAGGCTGAGATGAGCGGGTTCCTGGACCTGTTCGAGCAACTGCTGGCTGCCGTGCTGGCCCGTGACTTGCCGCAGATTCGCGTAGTGCTCTCGGCTTATGCCCAGCGTAGTTGCGATCTGGTGCTGTCAGCGTTGACGGTTGCCTGAACGTGCGGCTCAAGTGCATCAAACTGGCGGGGTTCAAATCCTTCGTCGACCCGACCACGGTGAACTTCCCCAGTAACATGGCGGCGGTGGTCGGGCCCAACGGTTGCGGCAAGTCGAACATCATCGACGCCGTGCGCTGGGTGATGGGCGAGAGCTCGGCAAAAAACCTGCGTGGCGAGTCGATGACCGACGTCATCTTCAACGGCTCCACCAGTCGTAAGCCCGTCAGCCAGGCCAGCATTGAACTGGTCTTCGATAACTCCGACAGCACGCTGGTCGGGGAATACGCGGCGTATGCGGAGATTTCCATCCGCCGCAAAGTCACCCGTGACAGCCAGAACAGCTACTTCCTCAACGGCGCCAAATGCCGCCGTAGAGACATCACCGATATCTTCCTTGGCACCGGCCTGGGTCCGCGCAGCTACTCGATCATCGAGCAGGGGATGATCTCCAAGCTGATCGAGGCCAAGCCCGAGGACTTGCGCAATTTCATCGAAGAAGCGGCGGGGATCTCCAAATACAAGGAGCGCCGGCGCGAAACCGAAAACCGCATCCGCCGCACTCACGAAAACCTCGCCCGCCTGACCGACCTGCGTGATGAGCTGGAACGTCAGCTCGAGCGTTTGCACCGTCAGGCTCAGGCCGCCGAGAAGTATCAGGAATATAAAGGCGAAGAGCGTCAGCTCAAGGCTCAACTGTCAGCGTTGCGCTGGCAGGCGTTGAACGAGCAGGTGGGGCAGCGCGAATCGATTATCGGCACCCAGGAAATCAGTTTCGAAGCCCTGGTTGCCGAACAGCGCAACGCCGATGCCAGCATCGAGCGGTTGCGCGATGGCCATCACGACCTCTCCGAGCGCTTCAATCTGGTGCAAGGGCGTTTCTATTCGGTCGGCGGCGATATCGCACGGGTCGAGCAAAGCATTCAGCATGGCCAACAACGTTTGCGTCAGTTGCAGGACGACTTGCGCGAAGCCGAGCGTTCGCGGCTGGAAACCGAGTCCCATCTGGGCCACGACCGCACCTTGCTGGCGACCCTGGGCGAAGAGCTGCAGATGCTCGAGCCCGAGCAGGAAGTGACCAGTGCCGCCGCTGAAGAAGCCGCCGCTACGTTGGAAGAGTCGGAAACCACCATGCATGGCTGGCAGGAGCAGTGGGACAGTTTCAACCTGCGCTCCGCCGAGCCGCGTCGCCAGGCCGAAGTGCAGCAGTCGCGGATCCAGCAGCTGGAAACCAGCATGGAGCGCCTGGCCGATCGTCAACGTCGCTTGGCCGAGGAGCGTGACTTGCTGTCGGCGGACCCGGAAGATGCGGCGATACTCGACCTCAGCGAACAGCTCGCCGCCAGCCAGGCAACGCTCGAAGAGTTGCAGGCCAGCGAAGAAGCGCAGGTCGAGCGGCTTGAGCAATTGCGTCAAGCGCTGCAACTGGCTCTGCAAAACCAGCAGCAGGCGCAGGGCGACTTGCAACGACTTAACGGCCGTCTGGCTTCGCTGGAGGCGTTGCAGCAAGCAGCGCTTGATCCGGGCACCGGCGCCGCCGAGTGGTTGCGCGAACAACATCTGGCCGAGCGTCCGCGTCTGGCCGAAGGCTTGAAAGTAGAGGCGGGTTGGGAGCTGGCGGTGGAAACCGTGCTCGGTGCCGACCTGCAAGCGGTACTGGTCGATGATTTTGCCGGTTTCGATCTGTCCGGGTTTGCCCAGGGCGATCTGCGCTTGCTCAGCCCGGCCAGCGACAGTGTGCGGATCCCCGGTAGTCTGCTCGACAAGGTTGAGGCGCTGATCGATCTGTCGCCGTGGCTGGGGCAGGTCAAACCGGTGGATAGCCTCGAACAGGCGTTGACGCTGCGCGGCCAGTTGTCGAGCGGCGAAAGCCTGATCAGCCGTGACGGCTACTGGGTTGGGCGGCACTTTTTGCGGGTACGCCGCGCCAGTGAAGCCGAGAGCGGCATGTTGGCGCGCGGACAGGAAATCCAGCGTCTGGGGCTTGAACGCGAAGAGCGCGAAGCCACCGTGCAAACCCTGGAAACCACATTACAAAACCTGCGCGCCCAGCAACGTCAGCAAGAGGGCGGTCGCGAACACCTGCGCCGTTTGCTGCAGGACGAAGCGCGCCAGCAGGGCGAATTGAAAGCTCAGCTTTCCGCCGGTAAAGCCAAGGCCGAGCAGTTGACGTTACGCCGCACTCGTCTTGATGAAGAGCTCGGCGAGCTGGGCGAACAGCGCGCTCTGGAACATGAACAGGTTGGCGAGGCGCGTCTGCAATTGCAGGACGCTCTGGACAGCATGGCGGTCGACACCGAGCAGCGCGAGTTGCTGCTGGCTCAACGCGACAGCTTGCGTGAGCGTCTCGACCGAGTGCGCCAGGAAGCCCGCCAGCATAAAGACCACGCGCACCAATTGGCGGTGCGTCTGGGCTCGCTCAAGGCACAACACGATTCAACCCGTCAGGCGCTGGAACGGCTGGAATTGCAATCCGAGCGCCTGACGGAAAAGCGCGAACAGCTCAGCCTTAATCTGGAGGAGGGCGAAGCGCCGCTGGAAGAGTTGCGGCTCAAGCTTGAAGAGTTGCTCGACAAGCGCCTGAGCGTCGACGAAGAGCTGAGGACCGCGCAGATCGCCCTGGAAGATGCCGACCGCGAATTGCGTGACGCCGAGAAGCGCCGCAGCCAGGCCGAGCAGCAATCGCAGTTGATCCGCGGTCAGCTCGAGCAGCAGCGCATGGAATGGCAGGCTCTGACCGTGCGCCGCAAGACCTTGCAGGATCAATTGCTCGAAGACGGCTACGACTTGCACGGAGTGCTCGCCACACTGGTGGCAGAAGCCAACGAAAAAGAAGCCGAAGAAGAACTTGAACGTATTGCTGCGCGAATTCAGCGACTGGGCGCGATCAACCTCGCGGCCATCGACGAGTACCAGCAGCAGTCCGAGCGCAAGCGTTATCTGGATGCTCAGGATGCCGATCTGGTCGAAGCCCTCGATACGCTGGAAAACGTGATTCGCAAGATCGACAAGGAAACCCGCAATCGCTTTAAAGATACCTTTGATCAGATCAATGGTGGTTTACAGGCACTATTTCCAAAAGTTTTCGGTGGCGGCAGCGCTTATTTGGAACTGACGGGCGAAGATCTACTCGATACAGGGGTAACGATCATGGCGCGTCCACCCGGAAAGAAGAACAGCACCATTCATCTGCTCTCCGGTGGTGAGAAGGCGCTGACTGCGCTGGCACTGGTTTTTGCGATCTTCAAATTGAATCCGGCGCCATTCTGCATGCTCGACGAAGTTGACGCCCCGCTGGATGACGCTAACGTTGGACGCTACGCCCGATTGGTGAAAGAGATGTCGCAGACGGTGCAATTCATCTATATCACCCACAACAAGATCGCCATGGAAATGGCCGATCAGTTGATGGGGGTGACGATGCATGAGCCCGGTTGTTCACGCCTTGTGGCAGTTGATGTTGAGGAGGCGATGGCAATGGTGGAGGCATAAGTCGTTGTGCGGAATATGATTTTCTACGGGCTGTAGGAGGTTTTATTTTCCGCGACTTGCTGGCCAATCGACATATTGGCTCAAGCCATTGCGACAGACGGTGTAAAGTTATCTTTGGTCGTGCTAGTTTAATGTCAATTTTTCGTATGCGTGGGTAAAACGCCTGTCAGAACATAGAGTTGGCGCCACGTTTTAAAGGGGTTTGCAGCTTGCTAAGCCCTTTATTCATCAGCATTTTTTATAGAGGCACGGGATTACATGGAAATCGGTCTGCGCGAGTGGCTGATAGTCATCGGCATTGTGGTCATTGCCGGTATTCTTTTTGATGGCTGGCGCCGCATGCGCGGTGGCAAGGGCAAGCTGAAATTTCGTCTGGACCGGAGCCTGTCCAATTTGCCCGACGAAGACACTGCTGCCGAATTGCTGGGCCCGCCGCGTGTGCTGGATAATCATAAAGAACCGCAGCTCGACGAGCACGATTTGCCGTCGGTGAGCATGCCTGCCCGTGAACCCCGTGAATCGGGTTCCAAGCGTGGCAAGCGTGGCGGTGAACCGCATCAGGGTGACTTGAATCTCAACCTCGACCTGGATGGCGGCCCGAGCTTCAGCAGTCGTGACGATGACTTCCCGAATGAAACCCGCTCTTCCAGTGCTGCTCAAGAAAAAGATCAGCCACAAGCGGAAGAAGTCCTGGTGATCAGCGTGATCTGCCGTGATGCTGGCGGCTTCAAAGGTCCGGCGCTGTTGCAGAACATTTTGGAAAGCGGACTGCGTTTTGGTGAGATGGACATCTTCCACCGTCACGAAAGCATGGCCGGCAATGGCGAAGTCCTGTTCTCCATGGCGAACGCGGTCAAGCCGGGCGTGTTCGATCTGGACGATATCGATCACTTCAGCACACCAGCCGTGAGCTTTTTCCTCGGTTTGCCAGGCCCGCGTCATCCAAAGCAGGCTTTCGATGTGATGGTTGCCGCAGCCCGCAAGCTGTCCCAGGAACTCAATGGCGAACTCAAGGACGATCAGCGCAGCGTACTGACCGCCCAGACCATCGAGCACTACCGTCAACGCATCGTCGAATTCGAACGCCGCGCCCTGACCCAGAAGCGCTAAGGCCCAAGCAGGCCCCTCGCCACAGGGTTTGCTTCTTACGCTATCGTATTTTGAAGATTGAGCAGCCTCGGCTGCTCTTTTGCTTTATGAGAGAACACCCATGACCGCCGTCGAAAACCGCATCCTGGAACTGCGCGCTGAGCTGGATCAGCACAACTACCGATACCACGTCCTCGACGAGCCGAGTATTCCGGACGCCGAGTACGATCGGCTGTTCCATGAACTCAAGGCGCTGGAAGCGGCGAATCCCGAGCTGGTTACCAGTGACTCGCCGACCCAGCGAGTCGGCAGTGCGGCGCTTTTGGCATTCACTCAGGTACGCCACGAAGTGCCGATGCTCAGTCTCGGCAATGCCTTCGAAGAAACCGACATGCGCGAGTTCGATCGTCGGGTGAACGAAGGCCTCGACCTGCCAGCCGGCGATTTGTTTGGTGGTGGCGCGGCGGTGGAATATAGCTGCGAGCCGAAGCTCGATGGCCTGGCGGTCAGCCTGCTGTATCAGGATGGCGTGCTGGTGCGCGGTGCGACCCGTGGCGACGGCACCACCGGCGAAGACATCAGTGTCAACGTGCGAACCGTGCGCAACATCCCGCTGAAGCTGCAAGGCAGTGGCTGGCCGGCGACTCTGGAAGTGCGCGGCGAAGTCTATATGTCAAAGGCCGGTTTCGAGCGGCTCAACGCCACGCAACTGGAAGTCGGCGGCAAGACCTTTGCCAATCCACGCAACGCCGCTGCCGGCAGTCTGCGGCAGCTGGACTCGAAGATCACGGCTAGCCGTCCATTGGAGTTTTGTTGCTACGGCCTTGGACAGGTGTCGGTCGAGTTTGCCGATACCCATATTGGCAATCTGCTGCAATTGAAAGCCTGGGGCATGCCGGTCAGTCGCGAACTGAAACTGGCCACGGGTATCGACGAATGCCTGGACTACTACCGCGATATCGGTGAGCGCCGTAATGCGCTGCCCTATGAAATCGACGGGGTGGTGTTCAAGGTCAACAGCTTGGCGTCGCAGCGCGAACTCGGTTTTCGGGCTCGCGAACCACGGTGGGCTATTGCCCATAAATTTCCGGCGATGGAAGAGCTCACCGAGCTGCTTGACGTGGAATTCCAGGTGGGGCGCACCGGTGCCGTGACTCCCGTAGCGCGCTTGAAGCCGGTCAAGGTCGCAGGCGTCACTGTCTCCAACGCCACGTTGCACAACATGGATGAGGTGGCCCGGCTCGGCCTGATGATCGGTGACACAGTGATCATTCGTCGCGCAGGTGACGTGATCCCGCAAGTGGTGCAAGTGGTTACCGAACGTCGCCCGGAAAACGCCCGGCCGGTGCAGATTCCCGAACACTGCCCGGTGTGTGGCTCTCATGTCGAGCGCACGCAGCTAGTGAAGCGCAGCAAAGGGCGCGAAACCGTCAGCGAAGGCGCAGTCTATCGCTGCGTCGGCCGACTGGCCTGTGGAGCACAGCTCAAGCAGGCAATTATCCATTTCGTCTCGCGGCGTGCCATGGACATCGAAGGTCTGGGCGAAAAGAGTGTCGAGCAACTGGTGGATGAGGGGCTGGTGACGTCGCCGGCGGATCTTTACACCTTGAGCTTCGAACAGATTGTCGACCTTGAAGGCTTCGCCGAGCTGTCCAGTAAAAACCTGCTCGACGCCATCGCCGACAGTAAAAAACCGGGCCTCGCTCGCTTCATCTACGCACTGGGTATTCCCGATGTCGGCGAAGAGACCGCCAAGGTGCTCGCTCGCTCGCTGGCGTCCCTGGAACGCGTTCAGCAAGCGTTGCCGGAAGTGCTGACGTACTTGCCGGATGTCGGGTTGGAAGTGGCCTACGAGATTCACAGCTTCTTCGAGGACAAGCACAACACCACGGTGATCGAGCAGTTGCTGGCGCGTGGCCTGGATATTCAGGACCAGGGTGAGCTGGGTGCAGAGTTCGCTGCCAGCACGACCCTGGGAGGCTTGATCGACAAGTTGCATATTCCTTCGGTCGGCCCGGGCGGAGCGCAGAAACTGGCCGACAAGTTCGGTTCGCTCGAAGGTGTCATCAAGGCCGACTGGCTGGACATGCGTCAGGCGCTTGCCGAGAAGCAGGCGAAAGCGGTGCGTGAATTCTTCGATCATCCTGGGCACGCTGAGCGTGCGCTGCAGATCGAGACGCAGCTCAGAGCCTTTGGCATGCATTGGCAGAGCGAAAAGAAGGTCGTCGAAGGCCTGCCGCTGGCCGGCCAGACCTGGGTGCTGACCGGCTCCCTGGAGCTGATGAGTCGCGACATCGCCAAGGACAAGCTCGAAAGCCTGGGCGCCAAGGTGGCGGGTTCGGTGTCGGCGAAAACCCATTGCGTGGTGGCCGGGCCAGGTGCCGGCTCCAAACTGGCCAAGGCCAATGAGCTGGGATTGAAGGTGCTGGATGAAGAGGCATTTGTCGCGTTTCTGGGCAAACACAACATCGATGTCTGAATGGGTGATCGTTCCCACGCTCCGCGTGGTAACGCATCCCGTGACGCTCTGCGTCACAGCCGAAGGCGATTGCTGCGCATCCATGGCGGCATTCCCACGCAGAGCGTGGGAATGATCGGGTTCTAAACATGATCCAGTCTTGGCAGGCCCCAGGGAGAGATCGCCATGTACCGCTTCTTCGAACAGCTGAGCTCACGCATCACCGCCCCCTTCATGGGGGAGAGCAGCCGCAACAGTAAGGTCTGGCATTGTCGCTGCGGACAGTCGTTGTTCTTTCGCAACAGTCAATGCCTGGCCTGCCTGGCAGCGCTGGGGTATCAGCCGGAACTGGGGCGCTTGTCATCGCTGCAACCTGGCCCGCAAGTGGATACCTGGCAACTCGATGCGCAACCGCAAGCGGGGCTGTTGCGTCGCTGCGCCAATCTCGATACGCCGGCAGCCTGCAACTGGCTGCTGCCAGCTCACAGCGCAGGCGTTCACTGCGTTGCCTGTAGTCTGAATCGCACCATCCCCGACCTGTCGATCCCCGAGAATCATGAGCGCTGGCGCAAGGTGGAAACTGCCAAGCGTCGCCTCGTCGCGCAGTTGCTTGGCCTGGGTTTGCAGGTCATCCCGAAAACCCAGGATGAAGATGTAGGTATTTCCTTTGATTTCGTCGGTATGGATCTTGAAGGAAAACCGCCGACCACCGGCCACGCCAACGGCCTGATCACCCTCGATGTCAAAGAGGCGGATGACGTCTATCGGGAACAGGTCCGTGTGCAAATGCACGAACCGTATCGCACCTTGCTCGGGCATTTTCGTCATGAAACGGGGCATTACTACTGGGACCGGCTGATCGCCAGCCGTCACTGGCTCGAACCATTCCGCAACCTGTTCGGCGACGAGCGCGCCAGCTATGTCCAGGCGCTGGAGCGACATTACCAGCAGGGCGCGCCGGGCGATTGGCAGCAGGGCTATGTCAGCGCCTACGCCACCATGCACCCATGGGAAGACTGGGCGGAAACATGGGCTCACTACCTGCACATGATGGACGCGGTCGACACCGCTCTGGGCTTCGGCATGAGCGCCCGGGAGATGGATTTCGACTACCAGCCATTCCCGCTCGAGACACTCTACGACCCGCAGCATCCCGGTGGCGCGGCATTCCTGTCCTTCATCAACGCCTGGATCGAATTGGCAGGCATGCTCAATGAGCTGTCACGCAGCATGGGGCAGCCGGATTTCTATCCGTTTGTCCTGCCACCGCCGGTCATCGCCAAATTGCACTTTATTCATCTGGTCATCCAGCAAGAGGGTGGCCGGGCGGATGATGTGTTGCAGGTGTAGGCGCTGCCGCAGGTTCGGGCCGCGTTCGGACGATCTTTTCCAGAGCAACGCAGGTCCTTGACCTTGCTCATATTTTTTATCTGAAACCGACGGTTGTAAGTTCTTGTCAGATCGGTACAATGGCGCGGCTCGCCACTGGCGAGCGTCGTTATGGTGACCCCATCGGTCCCCCCGCAACGATCAGCCGTGAACCCGGTCAGGCCTGGAAGGGAGCAGCCGCAGCGGTGACATTGTGTGCCGGGGTGTGGCTGGTGGGGTTGCCACCTATCTCTAAATCCTTGATTCTACAAGGATTTGTCAGTCAAAAATCTCGAAGTGTGACAGCGTTCAGGTACACCGAAGTGGTGCACCATACGAGGCGGGTCAGCTTCACGTTCGCACTCTTCAAAGCCTCACTGCATCTTCTCATTTTCTGCACGCTCCAGTTTCCTTGCTGTGGCATGTCTGCACGCTTTCTCGCTGCTGGCCTGGGTTGGCAAACTGCCTTGCGTTGAGTGCGTCGTGAGAGTGGAGGGGGATAGCAAATTCACCGTAGCCATTTATCACGACCAGGAGTCTTGGTGGCCCGATCAGGAATAATTTCCTGCTGCTGCTCTTGTGTTTGCCGGAGTAATCACCTTAGGCAAATCGAATATCTGGTCATGTTGTTATGAAGATTCGATATTTGCGCGGTTTGCCATTTGGTCCTATTTGTTATTAGCGACAAATGTTTGATTCGATCAAGTTGTAAAGCATGAAAACGCCAGAGCACAAAGATAGGTGTGTATTTAGCGAGAAATCGTGAGAGTGTCAGCATTTTGTCTTGCCGGAAAGTCAGGCAGGGACGGTCTTCGATCTTGCTTTTAGAGTGTTTGCAGGATGGAGCTTGAAGCTTAATCGCCAGTCCCGGCTATGATGATCAGTGATGACGCAATCACAGCATCGAGAATGCCAGTGGGTCAGGGGCGTGTAAGTCAGGTCGCCTCGACATGGATTTGGGTTGCTTTCCAGGCAGGAGTGTGTGGCATGAGTTCATTGTCTGCAGTACTGCAGTCGAGGCGGGTCGGATTTTATAGCGGAGTTGTCCTCGCGGGGGTGTGGGGTGTTTTTGCTTATATTCATTTGACTCAATTTCAAGAAACGCATAAGTGGACTCTGCTTTTGTTCTGTATCTCCGAAACGCTGACAGCGGTTTTGTACGTTTTTCGAAGCGAGCCAAAGACGGTTTCGGTCATTCCTGTCGACTGGTTGATGGCGGTGGTTGGGACTTCTGCCCCGTTATTTTTCCGCCCCGTGGGTTGGGGGGTGTTCCCTTCGGCAAGTGCTCTGATAGTTGTGGGCATGACAATTCAGGTGCTGGGTTTGATTTCTCTAAATCGCAGCTTTGCACTCGTTGCAGCAAAACGGGTTATCAAGACTGCGTGGATGTATCGCGTGGTGCGTCATCCAATCTATGCCAGTTACTGTCTGATGTACACGGGCTATATATTGGCCAATACATCGCCGGCGAATGTCACTATCTATGCAGTAACTATCTGTTTTCTGATCGCGCGAATATTTCGAGAGGAAGCGCATCTTTCTCTCGATCCCTTATATCGAGAGTATATGCAGGGTGTTCGTTATCGGCTTGTTCCATTCGTATTTTAGTCTCCGAGAGTTGGCTAACACGCTTGCAAGACCGCCTGGTCAGGAGTAGCCGCAACGATGAGATTGTGTGTCGGGGGGGCTGATGGGGTTACCACCTTGACGTCAGGCCTTCGTTCAGCAAGGCTTCTTTGCGCAGCCCCCCCGATTTTCTCCTCTCTGTACGCTCATCGATCCTTCTGGATCAGTGTTTGACGCTGTCTGATTTGTCCTTTTTCGTGATCAGTGACGCGTCACTCGGGCGCAAGCGCAAATACCCGCAAGCGATGTCCGTCCGGATCCAGCGCAACGAAGGTGTAACCGAAATCCAGCGCAATCGGTGCCTGGATTATGGGCAGTCCCTGCATGGCCCACTCTGTATACAAGGTGTCGACGCTCTGGTTGTCGGCAACCGAAAACGCCAGTTCACCGCCACCGCCCGCAGCCTGGGCTGCCGGCTCCACCGTATGCCGGGACCAAAGTCCGAGCTTCAGGCCTGAATCCAGAGCAAAGAGCGCGAAGGTCGGTGACAGTTCGATGGGTGGCTTGTCCAGCAGGCGACTGTAGAAGTTGGCGCTGGTCGCGGGGTTGTCGACGTAAAGCAGAAGATAGTGACTGGCGTTCATGGTGACTCCCTTGTCCTGATTGGGGTTATGCAGTGCGCTCAAGTTTAGTGCTGCGCGCTGTCAGTTCCTGTCAGGAGTCATTAGCAAAAGAGGAGGCGGATTTATCGGGATCGATAAGTCTGCCTCCTCTTTTTTGTTGCTTTTGTTGCTCGGCTCTCAAGGCTTGGACAAGGCTAGGTCTACCGCTGCTATCAGCTTTCCCAGATCCTTCGGGGTGGCTTTGTGAATGACACCGAACAAATAAGCTCGCTGTTCGTCTTCGTCGCCTAAATCCGCGAAAAAGGCTTTCAGCTTTACCCCCAGCACATCGGCGAGCAGGAACAGGGCTTCCACGCTGGGGGTATAGGTGCCGGTTTCGAAGCGGCTGATGGTTTTAGGATCAAAACCGGTTTTCTCGCCTAGTTCAGCCTGAGTAAGCCCTGCTACCTTGCGGTAGCGCCTGATGGCTGGACCCAAACTTGAAATGTGCATTGCTCAATTCCCATTTAGAATCAAGAACTTAACGATAAATCCTTACATTGTACAACGCCATGATTCATCACCTTGCTTTGCAAAATGTGATGTATTTCGTAGAATTGACGCTTAAGACGGGTATTTGGTGATCTGGTTCCAGAAGGCGGGTTTATGGAACAGGAACTCGTTGCATTTGCGTTGTGCCTTTAAACCAGGGACCCGGCAGTGGCGAAAGGGCTTCGTCAATCGTTGCCGACACTGCGCGCTCCAGCCTTGCCTGATTTAATCCTGGTTGATCTTCACCGATCCGAAGTGGAAACGCCGTATAAAACGCTGTGTTGCAGGTAACCGGGCGATCAACCCGGTTGTACTGCGCCGTCAGGGAAAGACGCGAATCATCCGGTCGCCAGTCAAGTCTGGGGCAGGGCATATCGAATGTTGTCTATGGAGTTTTAACGTGCGTCTGAATTGGCCATTCCCTTCTGTTAAACAGGTTCTTGCGGATCCGCTGCGGCTTTTTTTCGCCACCGATTGCAATGGCCCTGGCACTGAGCCTGAAAGCATCTCCTCCGGGTTCGCCCTGGTCGAGCGGTTCAACCGCTAGCGACAGCGAGCCTGACTCATGGATGAGCGATACCGTAGGGCTGTGGATGCAGCCGCCATTTTCTCCGAAACTGACCTTGCGGGGCGGATCACCCATGTCAACGACCAGTTTTGTCTGATCTCCGGGTACAGCCGAGAGGAGTTGCTGGGCGAAAACCACCGGATGCTCAGTTCGGGACTGCATCCTGCCGATTTTTTTACCTCGATGTGGCGCACCATTGCCCTGGGCAAGGTCTGGAAAGGCGAGATTTGTAACCGCGCCAAGGACGGTACGCTGTATTGGGTCGACAGCACCGTGGTGCCGTTACTCGACGATGAGACCGGGCGGGTGCAAAGGTATGTGTCGATTCGTTTCGACATCAGCGAGAAACGTCAGCTCCTGCATTCTCTGCAATGGCGGGTTGGCCATGATGTGCTGACCGGTCTGCCCAATCGTGCCTTCCTGTCCGACCTGCTCGATCAGGCGCTGGCTTATTCCCGGCTGGAGAATATTCCGCTGGCGGTATGCATGCTCGACCTCGACGGCTTCAAGGCCGTCAACGATGGTTACGGCCACGCCAGCGGTGATTTGTTGTTGGTGGAGGTGGCGAAGCGATTGCGCACGATCATTCGCGGTGAGGATGTGGTGGCGCGGTTGGCGGGTGACGAGTTCGTGCTGATTTTGCGCTACGTGCGCGATATCCCTGAATTACGCGCTGCATTGAATCGAGTGCTGGGAGCGATATCCACGCCTTATTCGATACTCGACAAAGAGATCAAGGTGTTCGCCAGCATCGGCGTCACGCTATTCCCCGCCGACAACGAAGATGCAGAAACCCTCTTGCGTCATGCCGATCAGGCCATGTACGTGGCCAAGCAGGGGGGGCGAAATCGGTTCCACTTGTTCGACGTGTCCCGCGACAGGGAGGTCAAGGTGACCCACCAGACCGTCGAGCGGGTGCGTCAGGCGTTGGCCAGGGGGGAGCTGTGTTTGCACTTTCAACCCAAGGTCAATATGCGCCGCGGTTCCGTCGTCGGTTTCGAGGCGTTGTTGCGCTGGGAACATCCACAAAGCGGGATGGTGCCGCCGAAGGAGTTTTTGCCACTGGTGATGGAAACGGATCTGATCATCGACATCGGCGAATGGGTGATGGATCAAGTCATGACGCAATTGTATCAATGGCAATTGGTGGGGCAGAGCTGGCCAGTCAGCATCAACATCGCTGCCCGGCATTTTCAGCGGGCGGACTTTGTCGAGCGGCTCAAGGGCGTGCTCGAGCGTCATGCCCGGGTGGCACCACAGCTGCTCGACCTGGAAATAGTCGAGTCGGTCGCCATCGAGAACATCCAGCATGTCAGTACGTGTCTTGAGGCGTGCCAGGCGTTGGGAGTGCAGTTCTCTCTTGGCGATTTTGGCACCGGTCACTTTTCGCTGAGTTACCTCAAGCGTCTGCGCACGCAAACCATCAAGATCGACAAATCATTTGTCCGCGACATCCTCAGCGACAAGGATGATCTGGCCCTGACCACGGCCGTCATTGGTCTGGCCCGGGCTTTTGGTCGGGAGGTGATCGCCGAGGGACTGGAAACCCTGGAGCACGGTGAGTTATTGCTGCGCCTGGGCTGCGAAGTGGCTCAAGGCTATTTCATAGCCCGGCCGATGCCCGCCAGCGAAGTGCCAGGCTGGGTGGCGACCTTCAAGGCGCCGGTGCAATGGCAGGCGCTGGAGCGAGCGGTCTGACCGTCACTGCCTGCGAGCGGTTTTGCGCAGCGTCCGGCGGTTCGTTAATGCCGGTGTAGAGTTTGATGATGCCATCGATTTCCCCGGACATCTTCATCTTCACCAGTGTGCGCAGAATGCGTTGTACCGGCAATTTCGGGTCGTTGCGTACATAACAGCCGACATTTTGCTCCTGTAACACCGCGACGCCATGCAGTTGTTTGTCAGGCATCAGCTTGTGATTGAACCAGTCCAGCGTCCATTGGTTGCTCACCGCATACTGATAGCGACCGGCCAGGAGTTTTTCCAATACCTGTTCTTGATTGCGTGCATCGTCGCGCTGCAGTTGGCCGTTGTCGAACAGCGGCTGCAGGCTTGGGTAGCTGTAGCCGAGCACCGTGCCGATATTCTGCAAGGGCAGGTTCGCAGGTAACACGAACGCTGGCAGGTTTTGCGTACTGACCAGCAGATCGCGCTGAAACAGCAGTGGAATGCTCCACAGATAGTCGCCTGAGGGGTTGGGCAGCCAGGATTGCGCGGCATAGCAACGAACATCGATGTCGCCATGCTCCATGGCGCTTTGCACCCGGGCACGGGCCAGCACGTGAAACTCGGCAGGGTGGCCGACCTGGGTCGCCAGGCTCAGCATCATGTCATGTAAAATACCCTGGGTCGGCTGGCCGTCTTCGATTTGCACCATGGGCATGGCCCAGCTGTCGGTAACCGCGAAACGCAATGGCGCTTCTGCGGCAAAGCCGCTTGCGGTAATCAGCAGCAAAGCTCCCCAGGCTAAATGCATAAACTCTCCGGCAAGACCCCGGCAAGGGTCGAAAAAAGCCTACTCTAGAGCAGCTTAGCCAGATTAGACGAGCGCACCGGATGCAATTTCGCCCTTGCTCCGCTAGCATTACCGGCTTCCGCTTCCCAGTTGCGACGGTTTTCGATGAGTTATCAGGTTCTTGCACGTAAATGGCGTCCGCGCTCGTTCCGCGAAATGGTCGGCCAGACCCATGTGCTCAAGGCTCTGATCAATGCCTTGGACAGCCAGCGGCTGCACCACGCCTATCTTTTTACCGGCACGCGCGGGGTGGGCAAGACCACCATTGCGCGGATCATTGCCAAATGCCTGAACTGTGAAACAGGTATCACGTCGACGCCGTGCGGCACCTGCTCGGTATGCCGGGAAATTGATGAAGGGCGTTTTGTCGACCTGATCGAGATCGACGCCGCGAGCCGGACCAAGGTCGAGGACACCCGTGAGCTGCTGGACAATGTGCAGTACGCGCCAAGCCGCGGGCGCTTCAAGGTCTACCTGATCGACGAAGTGCACATGCTTTCCAGCCATTCGTTCAATGCGCTGTTGAAAACCCTCGAAGAGCCGCCGCCGTACGTCAAATTCATCCTGGCGACCACTGATCCGCAGAAACTTCCTGCGACAATACTGTCGCGTTGCCTGCAGTTCTCCCTGAAAAACATGACACCGGAGCGTGTGGTCGAGCATTTGACCCACGTACTGGGCGTCGAGAACGTACCGTTCGAAGAGGATGCGCTGTGGCTGCTGGGCCGCGCTGCCGATGGTTCGATGCGCGACGCCATGAGTCTGACCGACCAGGCGATCGCTTTCGGTGAAGGCAAGGTCATGGCCGCCGATGTGCGGGCGATGCTCGGTACGCTTGATCACGGCCAGGTCTACGACGTACTACACTCGTTGCTCGACGGCGATGCCAAGGCGCTGCTTGAAGCCGTTCGCCGTCTGGCCGAGCACGGTCCGGACTGGAATGGCGTGCTTTCGGAAATCCTCAACGTGCTGCACCGCGTCGCTATTGCCCAGGCATTGCCTGAAGGCGTCGACAACGGCTATGGCGACCGCGACCGGGTACTGGCGCTGGCCCAGGCCTTGCCGGCCGAAGATGTGCAGTTCTATTACCAGATGGGGCTGATCGGCCGCCGTGATTTGCCGCTGGCGCCGGACCCGCGCGGTGGTTTTGAAATGGTCCTGCTGCGCATGCTGGCCTTCCGCCCGGCAGACACACTGGACGCGCCGAAGCAGCCGCTAAAGCCAGTGGGGATCAGCCAGGCCACAGTTGATTCCGCAAACTCCGTGGCTGCCGCGCCTGTCGTTACGCCGGTGGCTGTTGCCCCTGCTGCGCCTGTTATCGCTGCACCGGTCGAGCCTGTCGCTGCGGTTGCGGCGCCAGCTCCAGAGCCGGTTGCCCCTGTCGTGGCGCCGGAGCCTGCACCGGTGTTTATGCCGCCGGTTGTGGAACCTGCGGTTGTCGCCGCTGAAGTGGTGGATCTGCCCTGGAACGACCCGGTAGAGCCGGTGATCGAGCAACAGCCGGCGGTAGAGCCGATGCTTGAGACCGTCGCCGAGCAGCCTGATTTGACCCCGATGCCTGTGCCGACGCCTGACAGCGCGGTGCCGGATGTGCCCGAGTGGGTGGCAGCACCTGTCCCTGAGCCTTCCGTTGCCCAGGTCGATGCGGCCACACCAGGAATGGATCTGGATGACGAACCGCCGCTGGATGAGGACTACATCGAGCCGGACATGGATTCGGCGTACAGCTATCTCGATGACCTTGCCAGCGAACACGCTGCCGAGCCGACCCCGGAACCCGAGCCCGCACCAGCGTTGCTACCGGCGACCGGTCTGGCTCTGGAGTGGCTGGAATTGTTCCCGAAACTGCCGATTTCCGGCATGACTGGCAGTATTGCCGCCAACTGCACCTTGATTGCAGTCGATGGCGATCACTGGTTGCTGCACCTGGACCCGGCGCATAGCGCGCTATTCAACGCGACCCAGCAGCGCCGCCTTAACGATGCGCTGAATCAGTATCACCAGCGCACGCTGACCGTGAGCATCGAGCTGATCAAGCCCGAGCAGGAAACCCCGGCCCAGGCAGCGTCCCGGCGCCGTGGCGAGCGTCAGCGCGAGGCCGAAGAGTCGATCCACGGTGATCCGTTCATCCAGCAAATGATGGAACAGTTCGGTGCGGTGATCCGTAACGATACTATTGAACCTGTCGAGGCTCTGGTCAGTCAGGGCTAATAACTCAATGGCGTCCGGCCTGATCGGCCGGGCGCAGTTTTTATCCAAGTACTTTGAGGTGATTCCCATGATGAAAGGTGGCATGGCCGGCCTGATGAAGCAGGCGCAGCAGATGCAGGAAAAAATGGCCAAGATGCAGGAAGAACTGGCCAATGCCGAAGTGACCGGCAAAGCTGGTGGCGATATGGTGACGGTGGTGATGACCGGTCGTCATGACGTCAAGCGCGTCACTGTGGATCCGAGCCTGGTTGAAGGCCTGAGCGAAGATGACAAGGAAATGCTGGAGGCCTTGTTCGCTGCCGCCGTCAACGACGCCGTGCGCAAGATCGAAGCCAACAGCCAGGACAAAATGTCCGGCATGACCGCTGGCATGCAATTGCCACCGGGCATGAAGCTGCCGTTCTAAGTCGCCTTGGCGAGTTGGATGCACAACAAGAATGCCAGGCAATGAGCCTGGCATTCTTGTTTATGGCGGTTGCTTCGAGAAAGGCAGGTGGGCTCAGTGAATGCTCGACGCCAACTCGAAGATCGGCATGTACATGAGAATCACGATCACACCGATCAGCAGGCCGATAAAGGCCATCAGCAGCGGCTCGAACAGGCGCACGAACCATTCGAGCCAGCGGCTGATTTCCTCGTCATAGAAGTCGGCGCTGCGCTCCATCATGTAGCCCAGATTGCCTGATTGCTCACCGGCCCGCAGCAGACGCAGCGAAACCGGTGTGGTCAGCACGTTGTGCTCCAGCGCGGCGGACAGCGCGTGTCCCTCGCGGATACGCTCGCTGGCCGAATCCAGCCGGGTTCTGGAGCCGACATTGAGCAGCCCGCGCACCATGCCCATGGCGGTGAGAATGGGGATACCGCCTTGCAGCAATATCCCAAGTGAGCGGTAGAAACGTGCCAATTCGTACATGACGATCCGCCGATGGATCGCCGGTACACGTTCCAGTACGCGGTCGACGCCGCGGCGAAAGCGCGGCTGACGCATCAGCAGCCCCAACGCCACGATAGTTGCGAACAGGCTGGCGAAGAACTCGGTCTGATGGTTGTGCAGGAACATGCCGCTGGACATCAGCACCTGCGACATCCAGGGAAGGTTGGAGCCCAGTCCTTCAAAGACCAGGCTGAACCGCGGCACGACGTAACCCATCAGAAACAGCACCACACCGCCGCCGACAATCAGCAGCAACACCGGATAGATAGACGCGCTGACGATCTTTTGCCGAACCTCATTCATACGCTGTTGGTAGACCACATAGCGGCCAAGGGCTTCGCTGACGTTGCCGGTTTTCTCGCTGGACTGCACCAGCGCGATGTACAGCGGTGGGAACACTTCCGACAACTGGCTCAGGGCCTGGGAAAAGGATTTGCCTTCGTATAACAGTCGTACCAGTTCGCTGAGGGTCTTGCGTGCCTGGGGTGCGGTTTCTTTTTCCGCCAGGCTTTCCAGGGCGTCGATCAGCGCCAGGCCCGCGTTGAGCAGAGTGGTCAATTCCTGACTGAACAGCAGCAGGGGAAATGCCTCATGACGCCGCCAGGCGCTAAACCTCCAACGCTGTTCGGCACGCAGGCTGATCAAACGCAGCCCCTGTTCCTCGGCCATGTGTCGGGCTTCGACGGGGCCTTGCGCATCGACCACCAGCGCGCTGATGCCACCTTTGCCCATGACCTTCAGATGAAAACGCATGACGGTGCCCTCACTCATTGCCAACTGGTGATTTCGGCGTTTTCGCCTTCGCCACCGGGCTGGCCATCCTTGCCCAACGACAGCAGATCGTATTCGCCGTTCTCGCCGGGGCAGCGATAGATGTAATTGCGCCCCCACGGGTCCAGCGGGATTTTTTTCTGCAAGTAAGGCCCGGCCCAGCGCGGTTCGTCACTAGGTGCGGTATTCAGGGCAGCCAACCCTTGTTCGCTACTGGGGTAGTGCCCCAGTTCGAGCCGGTACAGATCCAGCGCTTTTCCCAGGCCTTCGATCTGCGCCTTGGCCACCTTGGCTTCGGAGCGGCCCAGCTGACTGAAATATTTAGGCGCAACGATCCCGGCCAGCAGGCCGAGGACCACCAGTACCACCAGCAATTCAAGCAAGGTGAAGCCGCTTTGCTGCCGTCGGGTATTTCGATGATGACCGGACATGTTGACCTCCTTGAGTGGGTAGGTCTGCTTATGCAATTGCTGTGCTCGCGGTCCTGTGTTGCTCTGCAGACCGCGTATTTGCTGGGTTCGCCAGTGCGGCACAGAGCTTGCGTGACCCCTTGAGAATCCTGGTGAGTGGGGCAACAGCCCCAAAAAACGGGGATTATCGAGGGAGAGTCGAGCATGCGAGTACTGACAACGGGTTTACTGGTCTGGCTAGCCACCACCTGCGCTGCCCAGGCGGACATTTATGTCTCACGTTCAGCCGACGGTGCTTATAAGCTGTCGAATGTCTATCGACCGGGACACCACTATGAAAAGGTCATCAGCGAGCCGAAGGTGGCGATTGTAGCGCCTTCTTCGAAGCCGCAAATGATCGCGCAGATGCCCTATGCCGAG
This sequence comes from Pseudomonas sp. GW821-FHT07G10, assembly GCF_059418545.1. NCBI lineage: Bacteria > Pseudomonadati > Pseudomonadota > Gammaproteobacteria > Pseudomonadales > Pseudomonadaceae > Pseudomonas > Pseudomonas sp. GW821-FHT07G10. Next base: position 112,324 of record NZ_JBWKQB010000005.1, read on the forward strand.
ATGGTCGCCGCTGCCGCTACAGCCAACGATTTGCCGCCGGCCCTGTTACATGCGGTCATTCAGACCGAGTCGCACTACAACGCGGATGCGCGCTCGGTCAAAGGTGCAGTGGGGCTCATGCAATTGATGCCCCGGACTGCCAGGGAAATGGGGGTAACCGATGCGCTCGATCCCGCTGCCAATATCCAGGGCGGGGCGCGCTACCTCAAGCGTCTGATGGTGATGTTCGACAACAATATTTCACTCGCCGTGGCCGCCTACAACGCTGGCCCCGATGCTGTGCTCAGCCGCGGTCGGATCATTCCACCGTTCGCCGAAACCCAGCGTTACGTGCCCAGCGTGCTTCGTCAGTACCGGCGCTTGCAGGGGTTGGCGGTCGACTCGCCGCTGTAGCATTCCCCACATGTGGGGACTCCTGAAAACCGGTTTTTTTTGGTTCTTCACGGAATCCCGGGAAACACAGAAACAAGAACGCCGATTTGATTGATGATGTTCGTGCGAGCAAACACATCTAACAAATCGGCGTTCTTATGCGCGATATTAATAGTTTCCTTCCGTTTTGGGAGGGCTTTTCTGTCGTCACGATCAAGCCTGATGGCGACGCGCTACAGATCGATCTGATTCCCCACGCCACCCGATTCCCTTCCTGTGGCGGGTGCCAAAAACCTTGTTCAACTAATCATGAGTATTGCGAACGAATCGTTCGTGATTTGCCCATTCTCGGTCGTGCCATGCCGTAAGGTCATCAAGCAAGCGCGATGGCTGCTGCGCAACCCGGAGAACCTGAAAAAGCCGGAACAGCAGGTCCGCTTGCAGGATTTGTTGGCGGCTAATCAGGCGTTGATGACGACCTGTCTGATGAAAGCCGAACTTAAAACGCTGTGGACGCCGAGTACTGCCTGGGGCTGGAGATCGGCCTGGAAGCAATGGCTGCGCCACGCCCATGAAAGCGCGATACCTGCGCTGGTCCAGTTCGCCAAACGGCTAAAGAATTACTGGCGGGGCATCGTAAGTCGGGTTCGCTGGCCGATGCACACGGGGCAGTTGGAAGGAATAAACAATCGAATAAAGGTCATCAAGCGGATGGCGTACGGTTACCGGGATAGCGAGTTCTTTTTCATGAAGATCAAGAGCGTCTTTCCCGATAATCCGTGGAGAACCATTTTTTTGGGGGGCAGGTTCACCCAGTCAACGTTTATTTTTTTTTTTTTTTATTTAAGTTGTTGAATTTTAATAAAAAATTAATTGGCATGGTGATTGCTCCGTCCATTTCACCAATGAACGCGACGCGAGGCCCTCCACCATGAAAGGGACCCACCCAACCGAACGGCTCAATCTGCTCATCCTGCTGAGCGGCTCCCTGCCGGGCCGGTACCAATGCCGCTGTTTCCCGAGGCGAATACAGCCACTCGGAACCAGCGTTTCAAGGAGCAGGACGTGAATAAAACAACCCCACTATGTATCGCTGCGTGCAGTGCGTTGTTGGTGGTCGGCCTGGGTGGATGGCTGTTGAGTCGGCACAACGCAGCGTCGGCGCAAGCCGACCCTGAGGGGCAGCGTCTGGTTCGCGATGGCGTGGCCATCGAGTTCCAGATACGCCCGATTGATGGCGACGACACGCTGATCGAAGGTGACTTCGCCGACGTGCGCTTCAGGGTCACCGACAGTAACTCGGGTCAGCCGCTGTCGGGCGTTGCGCCCGGCGCCTGGCTCGATCCGGGTTTGCTGGGACTGAGCCACACCGAACCAAAAAACAGCTGCAAATCACGGGTCGAGAAGTTTCTCAAAGGCAGCGTCGGTGCGCGACCGTTGCTTGACCTCACCCGTTACTTCCTGTTGGTGCTGAACAAAGACGCGAGCCTGACGGTGATCGATCCGTCGGATTCGGTGGACACCACCAGCACCCCGATGCAAATCGAGCTCAAGCAGCCACCGATGGACTGGATCAGCAGCGGCGACAACAAGCGTGTGTTTGTTTCCATGCCAGCGGCGGGCCAGATCGCAGTGATCGACGCAGAGCAATTCCAGGTGACCGGCAACGTGGCTGCCGGGGTCGAGCCGCTGCGGGTCGCCTTGCAACCGGACGAACGCCTGCTCTGGGTTGGCAATGACACGCACGATGCCGGCAGTAGCGGCGTGACGGTGATCGACAATTATTCACTCAACCCCCTCGCGCAACTGGCAACCGGTGTGGGTCACCATGAGATCGCCTTCAGCAAGGATTCGCGCTACGCCTTCGTCAGCAACGGCGACAGCGGCACTCTGAGCGTTATCGATATTGCGACGCTGAAGCTGCTTCGGCAGATCAACACCGGACCGCATCCGTTGTCCGTGGCCTATTCAGCGTTGTCCGAAGCGGTCTACGTGGCCGACGGCAAGGATGGCAGCATTAGCGTGATCGATGCCCACAGTCTGGCGCTGCGCAAAGTCATTCAGGACAGCCAGGGGCTAGGCCCGATGCGTTTCACCCGCGACGGTCGTTTTGCTTTTGTGCTCAATAGCCTGGAAGACCGCGCATTGGTCATCGACGCGGCCAGCGACACATTGATCCATCGCCTGGAGGTGGGCGCCGAACCCTATCAAGTGACGTTTACCGCGGCGTACGCCTATATCCGCGGGCTGTCTTCACCCAAGGTCACGATGGTCAGTCTGGGCTCGTTGGGGCAGGACCGCGAGCCCATCAGCCAAGACTTCGAGGCGGGGCCGGCGGCACCGCATCAGGCGGGTGACCTGCCGCTGGCCCAGAGCCTGGCGCCGGGTCGCGATGACAACTCGGTCTTCGTCGTCAACCCGGTGGATAACACCACCTATTTCCACGCCGAAGGTATGAACGCGCCGATGTCCGGTTACTCCAACCGCGGTCATACCGCCCGGGCGGCGATGGTGATCGACCGCAGTCTGCACGAAGTCGAACCCGGGGTTTACAGCACGCGGGTGCGCTTGCCGGCAGCAGGGCGCTTCGACGTGGCTTTTCTGATCAACCAGCCGCAGATCATTCACTGCTTCACGGCACAGGTCGAGCCCAACCCAGCGCAACAGCAGTGCCTGGCTATGCCAAAGGTTGGGCCTTTCACCGTGTCGCTGGGTAATCGGTTCCAGTCCCGCGAGGGGCTGGACAAGGCCGGTGCGTGGTACCTGCATGAGCGCTCGGCTTCGTTGGGGGTGGACTTTGGCACCAACACTTACACCAGCCTGCGGGTGTTGCCCGCGACAACCTGCCGGTCTACCTATTAAGGAGCGTCATCATGAAACGAGTGACCTCACGGCTCTTGCTCACCTTCTGCACGCTGACACTGGCTCTCTCGACCAGCCTGGCCCTGGCCCATTCAGCCGAGGACCATAGCGAGTACGCCAGCCACGGTACACCGGTGGTCTCACCCCAAGAGGCGGTGGTGAAAATCGTCGACGTGCCGCTGACCGATCAACACGGTCGGTCGGTGAGCCTGCAACGAGACCTGGTGGGCGACCGCATCGTGATCATGGGATTCATCTACACCCGCTGCACCACGGTCTGCCCGCTGGTGTCCTCAATCATGGGCAAGGTGCAAAAACAACTGGGCAGGCGGGCCGGAGGTGAGGTGCAACTGGTGTCTATCAGCATCGATCCGCAGCACGATAGTCCGCAGCGGTTGCTCGACTATTCCCGCAAGTTTCAGGACGGGCCGGGCTGGAGCTGGCTGACGGGTGCGCCTGGGGCCATCGCTGCGACCCTCGAGGGGCTGGGCAGTGGCGATGGGAACTTCGAAAATCATGCACCGCTGATTCTCGTGGGGGACGGCACCAGCACCCACTGGACTCGTTTTTACGGTTTCACGGATCCGGCAGTGCTGCTCAAAGAGATCGACCGGCTCAGCCAGAAACGCTTGCATGCCAGGCCAACCGCCATCGCCCAGGAGTCCAGCCATGAGACTTTTTGACTGGATCAGCCTGGTGGTTTGCTTCGAGCAATTGCTTACCCTGCCTGTAGCCGGGCGCTGAGAACAGGTGAACGCCATGTGGCTCACGGCCCGCCGGTGCATGATTCTGCTGATTTGCCTGAGCATGTCGGCCGCGGGGGGCGAACTGACGCCTCGGCTCGGTACTTTGCTGCCGAGCACCATGCGGTGATGCAGGTGAGCGCGTATTGTCACCGTCGATCTGGAGCTACTGCAGTTCTATTGGGTGGCCCCATGTCCCGCTCGACACGACGCCCCTGGGGCAAGGCCGGATCATGATAAAGGTGGGGATTTTGGCTATTTTTCGCGCTCAACCAGGGGGCCCGAGTTCGAGGCCATGGTCTTTTCCCTGTCAGCGGGAGAGATTAGTGATCCGGCGCAAACAAAGTTTGGCTGGCAGTTGATTATCATGGAGAACAATCAACCCCGACAGGATGTCGAACGGCAGCAGAGGCTTGCCATGGCCAGGATCTATCTGGCTGGCCGGGCAGGCCCTGACCCAGGCGCAAAAGAATGCTCTGGCGCGTTTGCGATCGGTGAGTCATGTTGAACAGATTGACGATCGCTGAGGCCTGCTCTCAAACGGATAGACGATCACTCAGGCGTCCCCCAACATTGGGGAAAGGTTCTGGACAGGCCCGCATGCTTCCCCAGCTCTGGGGGAAGCAGGCTACAGCGGAAAAAAATTTCTTATGAAATCAAGAGCATAAATCCAGCGTCAAGCCTGGCATGAAGCGTGCGTAAGCCTAAGTAAGGCACGCACTCCCAGGTTCGACATCGGACCTGAACAGTTTCAAGGAGTCTGCCTTGTTAAACAAAGTACTGGTAGTCGAAGACGAACAGATCCTGGCGCAGAACCTTGGAGCGTATCTCGAGGCTCAAGGCCTGGAAGTCCGAGTCGCCTATGACGGTGGAAAGGCCGTAGCAATGGTTCAGGGCTTTTCACCCGATGTTGTAGTGCTCGATTTCCGTTTGCCCGATATGGACGGTTTTCAGGTGCTCGACGCTGTCCGCCAACACAGGGACTGCCACTTCGTGCTGATTACTGCGCATCCGACCAATGAGGTCTGTGAGCGCGCCGTGCAGCTGGGTGTCAGCCATATCCTGTTCAAACCGTTCCCGTTGGCGGAACTGGCCCGTGCAGTCTGTGACCTGGTGGGTATACGCCGCGAGCCTCGAGCAGGGGCAAATATGTCGGAAGGGTTTGTCGAACGACGTCAGAGCAGGAATGAGAATTTCCCCCTGCAGTTGTACGACGGTAGCTGGTTACTGGCGGATCGCAGACGAATGTCGTCGCTCTCGCCACCAGTCAACGACGAGCCACTGCTTACCGGGGAATAGTGGCGCGATAAGCGTTCAAGGCCCCCGCCGATGACCTGCCGCGCCGAATGGGCAATAGCCCCCGGGACGTTGGAGTGCAGGTCATGGAGTTTCTGTCTTTGGCTGCCGAGCCGGCATCGGCCGTTCGTGCGCCGTCGCGTTTCACCAGTGAGCAACTGGCTCAGGCCAGAACCCTTGCCGCCAGCTCTGGCGAGCGAGCCCTTCACACGCTGGAATCCCTTAGTGAACTGGACCCGGCAGCCTTTGTCCGGTGTTTGGGCACAACCCTGCATTACCCGATACTCGACAGCGCAAGCCTGTTCAAGGCCACGCCACTGTTCGATCGGGTCAGCCTGGCCCAGGCGCTCAAGCATGAGTTCATTCTGTTGCAGCATGGCGATCAATTGCTTGGCGTGTTTGCCGACCCGTTCGACCCGGCGCGCCTTGCCAGGATCGATGATTACCTGCAAGGTGCGCCCCTCTATCTGGTCCATGCTGCTGACCTCAAGACTTGCCTGGCCCGGCATGAAGAAAGCTTTCACGCCGTTGATGCGCTGGATGCCCAGGCTGACGGCAGCAACGATCACAACAAAGACAACCTGCACAGCCTGTCGCTGACCAGCATCAGCGAAGACGCCAGCGCCGTCGTCAAACTGGTCAACTCCACGCTCTACGATGCGCTGAAAATACATGCCAGCGACATCCATCTGGGCATGACCGGTAACGGGCTGGTGATCAAATACCGGGTCGACGGCGTTCTCAACAACATCAGCAAGGTTCAAGGCAGCGAGTTCGCTGACCAGGTCATCTCGCGGATCAAGGTCATGGCCGAACTGGACATCGGCGAGAAGCGCGTGCCTCAGGACGGGCGCTTCAAGATCGGCATCAGCGGCCGGCAGATTGACTTTCGGGTGTCTATCATGCCGAGCATCTTCGGTGAGGATGCGGTGCTGCGGGTCCTCGATAAACAGGACCTGGCCGACCGGGTCAGCGGTGTACAGCTGCAGGCCCTGGGTTTCGCCGATGAGACTCTGCGCAGCCTGCGCCGACTGGCTGCCGAACCCTATGGAATGATCCTCGTCACCGGGCCCACCGGTAGCGGCAAGACCACCACGCTCTACGCGATGATCACCGAGATCAACCACGGCGTAGACAAGATCATCACCATCGAAGATCCGGTGGAATACCAGCTGCCGGGTGTCTTGCAGATCCCGGTCAACGAAAAGAAAGGCCTGACGTTTGCTCGCGGCCTGCGCTCGATCCTGCGTCATGACCCGGACAAGATCATGGTGGGCGAAATCCGCGACCCCGATACCGCGCAGATTGCCGTGCAGTCGGCTCTCACCGGGCACCTGGTGTTCACCACGATTCACGCCAACAACGTGTTCGACGTCATCGGCCGCTTCAGTCAGATGCAGGTCGACCCCTACAGCTTCGTTTCCGCGCTCAATGCCGTGCTGGCCCAGCGTTTGATTCGTCTGGTGTGCCCGGCGTGTGCGGTCCCGCGTACGCCGGGCAACGAGGAGCTGCTGGCCTGCGGGCTCGACCCGCAGGCCGTGGCCGATTACCGCTTTGTCCACGGCGTCGGCTGCAGTCATTGCCGGGGCACCGGCTATCGCGGGCGCACCGCCATCGCCGAACTGCTGCACCTGGACGACGAAATCCGTCAGCTCATTGTCGAGCGCCAACCCCTGTCGAAAATCAAGGCTGTGGCCTGCAGCCGAGGCTTGCGTCTGCTGCGCAGCTCGGCGCTGGAACTGGTGCGCGAAGGGCGCACGACACTGGAGGAGATCAATCGTGTCACTTTTATCGCGTGATCTTTATATCGCCGTGCTGGGTGCCAACGGTATTGGTCTGTGCCACCGGCATGGCCATGAAAACCATTGGCTGGGCAGCGTTGGCCTGATCGGCGAGCGCTACGTGGACTGGTCACTGGCCGTGGATACTCTGGAGCGCCTGCTCGGCGAACATGCCCTTCCGGGCGCTGAACTGTGTGTGGTGCTGTCGGCGCATTACCAACGCTACTGCCTGATCCCCTGGAGCGCACAGATCAGCAGTCCAAAGGAATTACTCGTTTATGCCCAGGCCTGCTTCGACGACATCTACGGTGTGTCGGCGCAGCGCTGGAGCGTTACGCTATCTCCCGAAGATGCGGGCTCAAGCCGGGTCGCCGCGGCGCTGCCGCAGGAGCTTCTGCTGAGGTTGCGGGAGCTGGCCACTCAACGCGGTCTTCGTCTGTGTTCAGTCCAACCCTATCTGATGACAGCCTTCAACCGGTTCCAGCGCCAATTGGGGCGGGGCGACTTGCTTTTTGTGGTCGCTGAACCGCTGCGCAGTGTGTTGCTGCTCAAGCGTGCCGGTCAGTGGCACGCAGTGCATTCGATGGGGTGCGCCGACAGCGACGAGGCCCTGACGGCGCTTATCGCTCGTCAGTGCGAACTGCAAGACAACCCTGACGCACCGACCTTGAGTGTTTACCTGCACGCACCGGGACGTCTGAACGATTTGCCGGCTCTGGCCGCCGTGCAACTGTGTGTCGAGCCCCGGAGTCCGATGCTGATGCGTGATGTGTTGTTCACTATGTCCCGGGCGGTGGCTTGACATGCGCCCCTTACTGCTCGACTTCCAGCCTCGTCGGCACACTCCGGTTCTCGGCTTCAGCCTGCTGCTCGCCGGTGTCTTGCTGGTGCTGGCTTGCGCCGCACTGTATCGGTACCTCAGCGAACAGGAACAACTCCAGCAGCAACAGCTGCAACAGGCCCAGCACCAATTGGGCGGCGATGTTCCCGGCAAGGCCGGCCTGACGCCTGCCGAAAGCCGTGAACAGGAACAGAATCTGGCGCAGATGCGCCAGGTCTCACAGCAAATGCGCAGGCCTTGGGAGCGGTTATTCACCATGCTCGAGTCGCTGCCGCAGGAGGATGTCGCGTTGCTCTCGCTGACTCCCGATGCGCACAAGGGCCAGATCAGTATCAGTGCCGAGGCGCGCAATCTGGAGGCCATGCTGGATTTTCACCGGCGTCTGGAGAGCAGCGCGCAACTGAGCGACGTGTCGTTGCTCAATCACGAAATCCTCGCGCAATCGCCCGATCACGCAGTGCAGTTCAACCTGTCGGCCACTTGGGAGATCAGCGATGGCAATCCCTAGATTGATCGTCCACGAGCATGTGCAGAGCCTCGGCTGGCCCGGGCTTGCGGGAGCGTCGCTGATGGTGTTTGCCATGGCCTTCGGGGCGCTGGGCTTGTTGCCTGGCTGGCAGGCCCTGGAAAACGTTCGTCAACGCAGTCTTGAAGCCGGTGACTATCTGGTGCGTATCGAACAGGGCAGCGCTAGCGCGCCCGTGGTGCCCCAGCGTCAACTGGACGAGTTTCACCGGCAGTTGCCGGCGCAGCCCGAAGCCACGGTGGCCATCGACCGGATCTATGCGCTGGCAGCCGAACAGAACATCACCCTGTCTCGCGGCGAGTACGCCCTGGGGATCGATCCGAAGACGCATCTGGCGCGTTATCAGGTTCTCCTGCCGGTACGCGGCAGCTACCCGCAACTGCGTCGCTTCCTTCACGAATTGCTGGGTCAGTTGCCGGCGATGGTGCTCGAGGATGTCGACTTTCAACGCAAGCGGATCGACGACAGTGAACTGACCGGGCGTATCCGCATGACTCTGTATCTGTCGAGGTCCAAATGAACAGAAAACGCGCCTTTGGCTGGGCTGCTTTCCTGGCGATCACCGGTGCGCTCGCCTGGGGGCCGGAGATGTTTTTCAACGACGGGGAAAATCCGCCCGAGGCGACCAAAATCGCAGCTGCACCGGCCAGCGCCGGCAAGGTTCACTCCGACGCAGCGGCGGACAAGGCAGCAGCCGTTTCGGCAAAACCCCTGAACATGACCCGCGACCTGTTTGCAGTCAAGAGCTGGAAGCCAGCGCCAACCCTGGCAACGCTGACCGATGAACAAGCGGCTGCAGCACTGCAAGCGACAGTCAAACCGAGCGCACCGCCACTGCCTTTTCAATTCATCGGTCGGATGGACGATCGCAGCGACCTGCAGGTGTTCCTGCAGAGCGGCGAAAAACTCTACGTCGTGCGGCTAGGCGACGTTATCGACGATACCTATCGGATCGAGCACATCTCCGCCACGGAGCTGAGCCTGGTCTACCTGCCCTTGCATCTGTCCCAGACTCTGTCTGTAGGGAGTGCACAATGAAGTCTCTCCGTTGGGTCTCGCCCATGCCTTGCCTGGTTCTCGCGGTTTGCGTGAGCCTGGCCGGATGCGGTGCCACCTCCGCCAGAAAACAGGGCATGGCCCTGATTGAAGATGGTCAGTACGAGGCTGGACTGGCCCGTTTTGAGGAAGGGTTGAAAAAGTACCCTCGCGATACCGAACTGAACATTGCGTTGAGCGCGGGCCATGCCCGTTCGGTCAAGGCGCTGCTGGCCGAGGCCGATCAGGATCGTGCCAAGCGTGACTTCGCCTCTGCACGACAGAGCTACGGCCGAGTGCTGACCATCGAGCCCAATAATGTTCGTGCCCTCGATTCACTGCACCAGCTCGATCAGTTGCGCAATGTGGATGACTATCTGCGTCAGGGGCAAGCCGCCTTGCGCCGTGGCGACGTGATCGGTGCCCAGCGTCAGGCTCACGACATTCTTGCCCTCGATCCGAAAAACGAAAGCGCGCTGGAACTGCGCCGCAGCATCGAACAGATACAAAGCCGCAACGTTGTCTCTTATCCGCAACTGCGCATGCGCATGGATCGCCCGGTCACTCTGGAGTTTCGTGACGCCAACCTGAAGACCATTTTCGAGGTGCTGTCCCAGGTCGCAGGCCTGAACTTTATCTTCGACAAGGACATGCGCCCGGACATGAAAGCCACCATTTTCGTGCGCGATGTGCGCATCGAAGACGCAGTGGCGCTGCTGCTGCAACAGAATCAACTGCATCAAAAGGTGGTCAACGAGAACACGCTGCTGATCTACCCCGACTCACCGCAGAAGATCAAAGACTATCAAGAGCTGGTCATGCGCACCTTTTACCTGACCAGCATCGACGCCAACACGGCGCTGAACATGGTCAAGACCATGCTCAAGACTCGCGATGTATTCGTCGATGAGCGCCTCAATACCCTGAGCATGCGCGACACCCCCGATGCGGTGCGCATGGCCGAAAAACTCCTCCAGTCCCAGGATCAGTCCAACCCCGAAGTGGTGCTGGAAGTCGAGGTCCTGGAAGTGTCCCGGCAACGCATTCTCGACCTTGGCATGCAATGGCCCAACACCTTCGGCGTGGTCAACGGCGACGGCACCGGGGTGAGCATTCTCAACCAACTGCATGGCATAAATTCCGGCCGGATCTCCATGTCGCCGTCACCGCAATTGAAGATCAATGCCCAGGACAACGACATCAATACCCTGGCAAGTCCCGTGATTCGCGTCAGCAATCGCGAGCAGGCCCGTATCCACATCGGTCAGCGGGTGCCGGTCATCAGCGCCACGTCGATGCCGTCGACCCAGGGGCCGGTGATCACCGAGAGCGTCACCTACCTGGATGTCGGTCTCAAGCTGGAAGTAACCCCCATCGTCCACCTGAACAACGAAGTGGCGATCAAGATCGCCCTCGAGGTCAGCAACGCCACGCCGCTGGAACCGACCCGTCAGGGCACGATCCCGGTCCAGATCGATACCCGCAACGCCCAGACCACCCTGCGTCTGCATGATGGCGAAACCCAGGTGCTGGCCGGCCTGGTGCGCAATGACCATGGCGCCACCGGCAACAAGATTCCAGGGCTAGGTGACATTCCTGGACTTGGCCGGCTGTTCGGCAGCAACAAGGATTCGGTGGGCAAATCCGAACTGGTGCTGTCCATCACGCCACGGATTGTGCGCAACCTGCCTTACCAAAGCCCTTCGGACATGGAGTTCCCGACCGGCACCGAGACCAGCATGCATACCCAGAACCTGGACCGTTCGAAGGAGCCGTCCGAGTCGACTGGACCGGCCACTGACGCCGCACCGCTGTCAGCAATGCGTACCACTGCGAGACCTTGAATCATGAAACGCAGCCAAGGGTTCACGCTGATCGAAGTGGTGGTCACGCTGGCGCTGATCGGGCTACTCGCGGGTATCGCTGCGCCCCTGACCGAAACCGTGGTGCGGCGGGGCAAGGAGCAGGAACTGAAGACCGCGCTGTATCAGATTCGCGATGCCATCGATGCCTACAAGCGTGCGTCCGATGCCGGGTACATCGAAAAGTCTGTCAGCAGCAACGGCTATCCGCCCAGCCTGCAGGTGCTGGTGGAGGGCGTGCGTGACGTGCGCAGCGCCAAGGGCGCCAAGTTCTATTTCCTGCGACGTCTGCCGCGCGATCCCTTCGTCACGGCGAAGCACAACGACAAGGACGGCTGGGGACTGCGCTCCTATGGCAGTTCCGCCCAGAGCCCGCACGAAGGCGAAGACGTATTCGACGTGTATTCGCTGGCCCATGGCAAGGGCCTCAACGACATCGCCTACAAAGAGTGGTGAACGTATGCGCCAGAGCAAAGGTTTTACCCTGATCGAGTTGATGGTGGTCATGGCCATCATCGCCACGCTGATGACGATTGCCGTGCCGCGCTACTTCACCAGCCTGGAAAACTCCCGGGAAACCACGTTGCGCCAGAGCCTGGCGGTGATGCGCGAGGCGCTGGATCACTACTACGGCGACACCGGGCGTTATCCCGATTCCATCGACCAGTTGGTGGAGCAGCGCTACTTGCGCAGCCAGCCGCTGGACCCGATCACTCAACGCAAGGATCTCTGGGTACTGGTGTCACCACCGGCCGGTGTTGCCGGCGGGGTCGCCGACGTCAAGAGCGGAGCCACCGGGAGGGCGCGTGATGGCAGCCTCTATTCGCAGTGGTAGTGGGCAACGTCAACAGGGGTTCACTTACCTGGGCATGCTGTTTTTGATCGTCTTGATGGGCGCGGCATTGGCCAGCACCGGCCAGGTCTGGTCGAACGTCGCCCGCCGCGACCACGAGCGTGAACTGCTCTGGGTCGGCACTCAGTACGCCCAGGCGCTGCTCAGTTATTACCGCAGTTCGCCGGGCCTGGCGCAGTACCCTGAAAAACTGGAAGAACTGCTCGAAGATCACCGCTTTCCGTCCCCCAAACGGCACTTGCGCCGGCTCTATCCGGACCCGATCGGCAGCACCGGTGAATGGGGGTTGTTGCGTGGTTTCGACAACCGCATCACCGGTGTCTACAGCCAGTCCCAGGAGCAGCCGCTGAAGCAGGCTGGCTTTCCCGCCGAATGGGTCGATTTCAACGGCATGAGCCATTACTCAGACTGGCAGTTCATCGCACAAAAAGACTTCCTCGACAACGCGGGTGGCGCGGCGACAGGCTCGTCCAGTCCGCTGAGTCCGCTGAGTCCGCTGAGTCCGCTGAGTCCATTGAGTCCGTCCAGTCCATTGAGTCCGCAGAGCCCCTGAGTCCTGACAGGGGGAGTCGGCAGCTTCATACAAATGCGCGGGGTTAACCGCAAACCCTTGTACTCAATCCTTCGCGGCACTGTAGGAGCGCGGCGGAGTATCGCCGGGTTGGGGGACAAGCGGGGGCGGACCAAGCCGACGCAGCGCTGCGCATTGAGCTATAACCAATGCAAATGCCCCCGGACATCCATCATGCAGACACACGAGTACGCTGCCTCGCTCGATCCGGAAGCGACCAAAGAGCAACCCGCTGAAGCGCAACAGCGCTTCATCCTGCTGCGCTGGTTTTCCTGGGTAAGCCTGGTCGTCGTTGGCTCGGTGGTAGTGGTGCTGGGGGGGCTCTCCACCCGCTTTGTGGTGGTTGAATGTGTCCAGCGTGATGCGTTGCTGACCGCCCAGTTCATCCAGGCCATCGCTTCGACGGAGGTGCGGTACACCTCGATACCGGACGTGCGGACCATGGGTGAGTTGCTCGACCCGCGTCAGGACAAGGACTACCCCGACATCGTCGTGCAAAAGCGGATGAACTCGCGTTGGCAGTTTTTCGACCATGTCGAGCATTTGCCGGATGTGTTGCTGGCCAACGTTTACGCGCCCGACAGGACAATCATCTGGTCGACCAATGCGCAGTTGATTGGCCAGCGGATCATCGATGACGATGATCTCGAGGAGGCCTTTCGTCTCAAGGCCAATGTTTTCATCAGCTACCATGACGGCGACAACGCTCGGGCGCAGCGGAAATTTCCGGTTGTCCCGGATTCGTTTTTCATCGAGAACTACATTCCGCTCTTCGATGTCGACGAGAACAAGGTCATGGTCATGGTCGAGGTCTACAAGGAACCCAAGGATCTGATTATCCAAATGATGCGCGGGCTGATCCTGGTCTGGCTGGCGACGCTACTGAGTGGCGCACTGATCTATTTCGGTCTGTATTGGCTCATGCGCCGCGCCGCGGATTTGCTGGCCGCACAGCAGAAGCAACTGATCACCAATGAAACCTTCGTCGCCCTCGGCGAGATGTCCTCGGCGGTCGCCCATAGCCTGCGCAATCCATTGGCGTCCATTCGCTCGAGTGCCGAGTTGGTACAAGGCATTGAAACCGGTCCGGCGCACAAGAACATCACCGACATCGTCAACCAGGTAGACCGCATGTCGAAATGGGTTCGCGAGCTCCTACAGTCGCTACGCCCGCTCAATGAAGAGGCCGACGCGGTAGATCTGGTGGCCACCGTGCGTGACAGCCTTCAGGCATTCGAACAACAGATCGCCCGAGCCGGGGTTCAGGTGAACTTCGAACCCGGGCAGGTGCCTTTGGTGCTCAGCCAGGAGGTATTGCTCAGTCAGATACTCAACAGCGTCATCGCCAACGCGCTGGAGGCCATGAGCGCGGGCGGGGTGCTGAGCATCGGGATCCAGCAAAACGCCGGGGGTCTGTTGCTGACCCTCGCCGATACGGGCAATGGCATGAGTGCGCAACAGAAACGCATGGTGTTCAAGCCGTTCTATACCACCAAGCAGGGCGGATTGGGGGTCGGTTTGATGCTGGTCAAACGCATCATGGAGCGCTTCGGCGGTTCGGTCACCTTGAACAGTCGTGAACAGCAGGGCACTTGCGTGAGCCTGCGATTCAAGGTGGCAGCAGAAACCGGTTGCTCAACTTAGGTGTAAGTGTTTCCCCGCCTATGGGGCCCATTCCCCAGTTTTTTCCCCTGTTGTTTAGTCTGGATTATTTCTAATCATTTGTTTTGTATTGATTTTTTTATCTGTACGTATTTTGTCACGACTCTGGCGAGGTATTTGCTCAGTTGCATTTATCCCCTGCACGATTTCAGGGTGACGAGGATGGACAGGCAACCGTGTTCAAGCTTTTTTCGAGCCACTGTATCGCGCCTTTCGGGTGTGATGTTGATGCTGATGGGGTGCCTGGATCTCTATGCCAGTCCCATTGATGGAGGCACCCGGTGCACGTGCACTTCGAGGAAGGGATCATTCTCAGCCGCGGTGGCAAGGCCCCGTCGGAGTGGGAAAAGTGGGCACGCAAGGACGTCTATCGCATCGGCAGCGAAGACGATGGCAAGGATAACGTCGAGTTCGTGATCAATTTCCGCGAGTTTGCCGCCACCTACTTGGAGCACTGTCATAACACCCGGCATGAGGACAACTCGATGCTACTGCGCCGGAATATCGAACACCCGGGACAGTTCCAGTCGATGCCCACGCCGTTGCCGTCCCGGGATGGCGTCAGGTACGTGAATTCCGCTGCGCTGCCGACCTGCCGCAACGGTGATGGCCGGGGCCCGCAAGTCAAGGTCAGCAACTAGCCACCGAGGAGGCGATGTCATGCAGTTCAATCGTCAGCATGGCTGGACAGTCTGGACGCAGCGAGCCCTGATGCTCCTGACCTGTACCCTGAGCAGCCTGGCGCTGGCCGATAACGTGCCATCGGCCACGCCCTGGGGGGCGGGCTATTTCCCCAATACGTTGCTGACTGATCAGGATGGCCGACAGCTGCGCTTTTTCGACGATCTGATCAAGGACAAGGTGGTGGTGATCAACTTCATCTTCACCTCGTGCACCGACTCGTGTCCGCTGGAGACCGCCCGCTTGCGCCAGGTCCAACAGTTGTTGGGCGAGCGGGTAGGGCGCGATGTGTTTTTCTACTCCATCAGCATCGACCCGCAGACCGATACACCGCCAGTCCTCAAAAACTATGCGCAGAAGTTCAAGGTTGCGCCGGGCTGGTTGTTCCTGACCGGCGACAATGAAGAGATTACTCAGCTACGGAAAAAACTCGGCCTGTTTATCGATGGCGTCGACAACGGCCGCAGCAAGGATCACAACCTCAGCCTGATCGTCGGCAACCAGGCCACCGGCCGCTGGATGAAAGCCTCACCGTTTGAAAATCCGTGGATTCTGGCTGACCAGCTCGGCAACAGCCTGCAGAACTGGAAGGTCGCAAGCCAAGAGGGCAACTATGCCGATGCGCCGCAAATTCGCCCGCCGAGCATGGGTGAGGAGCTGTTTCGCACTCGCTGCGCTTCCTGCCATACGCTGGGAGTGCTGGACGGGCAGGGCGTTGGTCTGCGTTCGATAGGTCCCGATCTGTTGGACGTGACCCGTCAACGCGACCCGCTTTGGCTCAGTCGCTGGATCAGGGAACCCGACCGGCTGCTGGCCGAGAAGGATCCGCTGGCGCTGGAGTTGTTCGAGCGTTACAGCCGGGTGGCCATGCCCAATCTGCGCCTTGACGAGACCGCCGCCGCAGCGCTGCTGACGTACTTGCAGGAAGAGACCGACCGCCAGCACCCGCCAACGGTTCAGGCAGTCGAGGCGCATGTGCACCAAATGGATCACATGGATCACATGGATCACATGGATCACATGGATCATTCCGGCCACGAGCCGAGAATCCAGCCTATGATCCAGTAGCGGCTGACTACTATTAAGGCGAGCCCTGTTATAGGTAATGATTTTCGACTGCTGACGGGGTGTCGACGATAAGGCTCCAGGCAAGCATCCAGGACGTACCTTATGCAGGTGCTCAAGCACAATAAAATATTCGCCCAGGGACCGTTCAACCTTTTGCACTGGTTCTCCCTGGCCAGCCTGTTCATCATCGCCGCCGTCGCCGTGGGGCTCGGATATACCTCCACACGTCTGGTGGTCAGTGAGAGTGTCCAACGCGACGGACTGCTGACGGCACAGTTCATCCATACCATAGGCGCAGCGGAAGTCCGACACGTCGGTATTCCGCCAAGCCAGACCATCGGCAATCTACTCGATATCCGCGATTTGAGCGCCCGGACCGAACTTGATCGCGATCGCATTATCGCGGCCCGGGGGGAGTTCCTCGACCATATCCAACACTTGCCGGACATTCTGATGGCCAATGTCTATGCCCGGGATCGAACGATCATCTGGTCGACCAACCCGGCGTTGATCGGCGTACGGATCAAGGGCGACAAGGGTCTGGACGAGTCGTTCGAATCGAAAGTGCAGGTTTCATCCGAATACCATAAGACCGATGAGAGTCGTCAGGAGCAGAAGTTCCTTCGCCAACCCAAGTACCTGTTTATCGAACACTATATTCCAATGTTCGACGCCGCCGGTGACAAGGTCCTGGCCACGGTCGAGATCTACAAGGAACCTCAGGATCTGGTTTTACGTATCCAGCGCGGTTTCAAGCTGATCTGGGTGGCGACGATCCTCGGAGGCTGCCTGATCTATTTCGGGCTGTTCTGGATCGTGCGGCGGGCCGCGCGGATGCTGCAGTCGCAACAGAAGCAACTGATCACCAGCGAAACCTTTGTCGCGCTGGGTGAAATGTCCTCGGCCGTCGCCCATAGCCTGCGCAATCCGCTGGCGACCATTCGATCCAGTGCCGAACTGGCCCAGGAAATCTCCAGTCAGCCTGCGCAAAAGAACATTTCCGACATCATCAACCAGGTCGATCGCATGTCTCGCTGGGTACGCGAGTTGTTGGTCTCGCTGCAACCGTTGAACTCCGATAGCGAGGCAGTCGACCTGGGCCTGGCCATCGAGGAAGTCGTGCAGGCCTTCGACCAGCAAATCAAGAGCGCCAATGTCCGGGTCCATCTGTCGATACCGCCGCTGCCCTCGGTCGTCAGTCAGCACATGCACCTGGTCCAGATACTCAATAGTCTGTTCGCCAATGCCCTGGAAGCCATGGCGGACGGGGGATTACTGATGATCGAGGTCGAGCCGGCGGCGGATGGGCACGTGCGAATGACCGTGACCGATACCGGCAAAGGCATGACCCGGCAGCAAGAACGCATGGCGTTCAAACCGTTTTTCACCACCAAGCAGGGGGGCCTCGGCGTTGGCCTGATGCTGGTCAAACGTGTCATGGAGCGATTCAATGGCTCGGTCAGCCTGACCAGCCGGGAACAGGAAGGAACCCGAATAAGCCTGATTTTCAAGGTGACGGGAGGAGACCGTGGAACACAGTATTCTGTTGGTTGAGGATGATCAGCTCCTCGCCGAAAATATTCAGACGTTTCTGGAACGCAAGGACTTCGAGGTCACTATCTGCCATTCGGCTGAAGATGCGCTTGAATGCCTGCAGACCTGTCAGCCGGATGCGGTGCTGACCGATAACTCGCTGCCTGGTATGAGTGGGCACGAATTGATTCAGCGTCTGCGGGTCAGCGCGCCGGACCTGAAAGTGATCATGATGACCGGCTATGGCAATGTCGAAGATGCCGTGACGGCGATGAAAGAAGGCGCTTTTCACTACCTGACCAAGCCGGTGGCGCTGGCAGAACTCAAGCTGTTGCTGGACAAGGCGCTGGCCGCTGACCGTCTGGAGCGCACGCTGACATTCTATCAGGAGCGCGAGGCGCAGAAGTCGGGGGTGCAGGCGCTGATCGGCGATTCCCCGGTAATGCTGGCGATGAAAAACACCATCGGCCAGTTGCTCGATGCCGAACGGCGCATGGCCAGCGGCGACTTGCCGCCGGTGCTGGTAGAAGGTGACACCGGCACGGGCAAAGAGCTGGTGGCCCGCGCGCTGCATTTTGACGGACCACGCAGCAAGGGCCCGTTCATCGAGTTCAACTGTGCCTCTATTCCCTCCAACCTTCTGGAAGCCGAATTGTTCGGCCACGAAAAAGGTGCATTCACCGACGCCAGGGATCGTCGGATCGGCCTCGTCGAAGCCGCCGATGGCGGTACGTTGTTTCTCGATGAAATCGGTGAAATGGATCTGCTGCTGCAGGCCAAGCTGCTCAAGTTGCTGGAAGACCGCACCATTCGCCGGATCGGCGCGGTCAAGGAGCGCAAGGTCGACTTGCGGATCATCAGCGCGACCAACTGCAACCTCGAACAGATGGTGCAGCAGGGCAAGTTTCGCCGGGATTTGTTTTTCCGTTTACGCATCATTTCCATCAAGGTTCCGCGCCTGAGTGCTCGCGGCGAAGACGTGTTGAAACTGGCCACGCATTTTCTCGCTCATCATGGCAAGCGCTATGGCAAACCCAACCTGTATTTCAGCCCGCAGGCGGAGGCTGTGTTGCGCGGTTACAGCTGGCCCGGCAATGTACGTGAACTGCGCAACATGCTTGAGCAGACGGTACTGTTGGCTGCCCATGAGATGGTCGGGCCGAGCCAGTTGAACGTCTGCCTGAGCCTGGTCGACGAGCCACTGAGCCTGTCGGTACAGCCTCAACCTCAATCTGAGGCGTACAACCACGGTGAAGACATGATGTCCATGAACCTGCCGGAAGTCGAGCGGGACATGGTCAGGAAAGTGCTCGACAGGACCGACTGGAATGTCACCAAGTCGGCACGCTTGCTGGGCTTGAGCCGTGACATGCTACGCTACCGGATTGAAAAACTGGGTCTCGCCCGGCCGGACAAGCGGCAATGGTGACGCCTTCGGGCGAACGGACGCCGTGTGTATTTGACGGTGAACTGAGGCGCGGGTATAAACCGCGTCTCGTTGTTTTGTCGGACCTTTGCCCATGAGCTTCAGCCCCCTGATTCGCCAACTGATCGATGCTCTGCGCATTTTGCCGGGAGTGGGTCAGAAAACTGCCCAGCGTATGGCGCTGCAACTGCTTGAGCGTGATCGCAGCGGTGGTTCGCGGCTGGCTCAGGCCTTGAGCCAGGCCATGGAAGGAGTCGGGCATTGTCGTTTGTGCCGCACGCTCACTGAAGATGATCTTTGCCCGCAATGCGCCGATCCGCGCCGCGATGACACGATATTGTGTGTGGTCGAAGGGCCGATGGACGTGTATGCGGTGGAGCAGACCGGTTTTCGCGGACGCTACTTTGTGCTCAAGGGCCATTTGTCGCCGCTCGACGGGCTCGGCCCAGAGGCCATCGGCATTCCGCAATTGATGGCGCGGATCGAAGAGCAGGGCAGCTTCACCGAAATCATTCTCGCCACCAACCCGACGGTTGAAGGCGAAGCCACGGCCCATTACATCGCGCAGTTGCTGACCAACAAAGGCCTGATCACCTCGCGCATCGCCCATGGCGTGCCGTTGGGTGGCGAACTGGAGCTGGTGGATGGCGGCACTCTGGCGCATTCGTTTGCCGGGCGTAAGCCGATCGCACTGTAGTCATTGGTCAAGGTGATGGTGTCAGACCCATCGCCATCGCGGGCAAGCTCGCTCCTACATTCAATCACTGGTGTACACAAAATATGTGTCCGCAGGTGATCCAGTAGGAGCGAGCTTGCTCGCGATGGCGTCAGTACAGACGACGCCTTACTTATCGGCCAACGCAAACTGCGTCAGGCAGAAGGTCGGTATGCCCATGTCTTCCAGGCGCTGAGAGCCGCCCAGTTCAGGCAGATCGATAATCGCTGCGGCTTCGAAGATCCGTGCGCCCATGCGGCGAACCAGGTTGGCTGCGGCAATCAGGGTGCCGCCGGTGGCGATCAAATCATCGCACATCAGCACCGAGTCGCCTTCACACAGGCTGTCGGCGTGGACTTCAAGGAAGGCTTCGCCGTATTCAGTCTGATAGCCCTCGCTAAGTACTTCGGCGGGCAATTTGCCTTGCTTGCGGAACAGAATCAGCGGTTTGTTCAACTGATAAGCGAGGATCGAGCCGATCAGGAAACCACGGGCATCCATCGCGCCGATGTGCGTGAAGTCGGCTTCGACATAACGATGGGCAAAGCTGTCCGCCACCAGACGCAAGGCTTTTGGCGACTGGAACAGTGGCGTGATGTCGCGAAAGATCACCCCAGGCTTGGGGAAGTCGATCACCGGGCGGATCAGGGATTTGATGTCGAAGGAGTCGAAGACCATCGTCGAAGTGTCCTGGCGGGCTGGAGAAGGGCGGCTCGACAGTATAAACCCGGCCGAGCCTGTTCGCTCGGCCGCAAGGTGGCTGGATCAGCCTTCCAGTGAGCCACCGGCCAGGGCGCAGAGCTGGATCGGATCGAGAATGTGCACTTCCTTGCCTTCGGCAGCGATCAGCTCGTTCTGCTGGAAACGGGTGAACACCCGGGACACGGTTTCCACCGCCAGACCCAGGTAGTTCCCGATTTCGTTGCGCGACATGCTCAGACGGAACTGATTGGCCGAAAACCCGCGAGCGCGGAAACGCGCCGACAGGTTGACCAGGAAAGTGGCGATGCGCTCGTCGGCGGTTTTTTTCGAGAGCAGCAGCATCATTTGCTGGTCGTCACGAATCTCGCGGCTCATCACGCGCATCAACTGGCGGCGCAGTTGCGGCAGTAGCAGTGCCAGTTCGTCGAGGCGTTCGAAGGGGATTTCACAGACCGAAGTGGTTTCCAGCACTTGTGCCGACACCGGGTGTTTTTCGGTGTCCATGCCCGACAGGCCGACCAGTTCGCTGGGCAGGTGGAAACCGGTGATCTGCTCCTCGCCGCTGTCGCTCAGGCTGAAGGTTTTCAAGGCCCCGGAGCGTACTGTATAGACGGAATCGAACTCATCGCCCTGGCGAAAAAGGAATTCGCCTTTTTTCAGCGGGCGACCACGTTTAACGATTTCGTCCAGCGCATCCATGTCTTCCAGATTCAGAGAAAGTGGCAGGCAGAGGGGGGCCAGGCTGCAATCCTTGCAATGGGCCTGGTTGTGAGCGCGCAGCTTAACTGGCTCGGACATTTCTTAAATCCTTGTGAGAAAACACACATAAGACGTAAGGGTAACCCACGGGGGGACGTTGAGGCCAGCCTGCGCCATGATGGCATATTGTCATAGGGCATCGGGTGATCGGCTGATGGCCACCTGGGTGATGAAGTCCTAAATCACTCGTGAGAAGCGTTGGCGATTCTGCTGTTCCAGGTACGCATCAAAGACCATGCACACCGAACGTACCAGCAGCCGCCCGGCTGGCAACACGCTGATCCGCTCATTGTCGAGTTCGATCAGGCCATCCCCGGCCATGGCTTGTAACTGCGGCCAGAGATCGGCGAAGTAACCGCGAAAATCGATATTGAAGGCCTGTTCGATCACCGCGAATTCCAGGCTGAAATGACAAATCAATTGCTGAATCACCTCCCGACGCAGGCGATCGTCCCGATTGCATATCAGACCGCGGCTGGTGGCCAGTTGCGTGCCGCCCAAGGCGTTCTGGTAGTGGTTCAGATCGCTGCTGTTCTGGCAGTACAGGTCACCGATCTGGCTGATGGCCGATACGCCGAGGCCAATCAAATCGCAATGACCATGGGTGGTATAGCCCTGGAAGTTGCGTTGCAAGGTCGACTCTTCCTGAGCAATGGCGAGCTCGTCGTCAGGCAGGGCGAAGTGATCCATGCCGATGTATCGGTAACCCGCCGTGGTCAGTTGCTCGATCGTGCGTTGCAGCATTTCCAGCTTTTCGGCGGGGGCCGGAAGGTCGTTGCCGTTGATCCGCCGTTGCGGCATGAAGCGCTCAGGCAAATGCGCGTAGTTGAACACTGAGAGCCGGTCCGGTTGCAGGTTGATGACTTCCTCCACGGTGCGGGCGAAGTTGTCCGGTGTTTGCTTGGGCAGGCCGTAGATCAGGTCGATGTTGATCGAACGAAACTGCAAGGTACGGGCGGCGTCGATCACCGCACGGGTTTCTTCCAGGCTTTGCAGGCGATTGACTGCCCGCTGGACCACCGGGTCGAGGTCCTGCACGCCGATGCTGACGCGGTTCAAACCCAGTTCGCGGAGCAGGCCCATGGTCGACCAGTCGGCTTCCCGAGGATCGATTTCGATGCCGTAGTCGCCGGAGTCATCGTCCAGCAGATTGAAGTGCTTGCGCAACCGGGCCATCAGTTGGCGCAGCTCGTCATGGCTGAGAAAGGTCGGAGTGCCGCCGCCAAAGTGCAGTTGCTCGACCTTCTGGTTCGGGTCGAGGTGGCAGGCAATCAGCTGGATCTCTTGCTCCAGGCGCTGCAAATAGGGCAAGGCACGACCACGGTCCTTGGTGATGACCTTGTTACAGGCGCAGTAGTAGCAAATGTTCGCGCAGAACGGCACATGCACATACAGCGATAATGGTCGCAGTGCCTTGCGGCTTTCGCGCAGAGCGTGGAGCAGGTCGAAGGTGCCGACCTGACTGTTGAATTGCACCGCAGTCGGGTACGAGGTGTAGCGCGGTCCCGCCAGGTCATAGCGGCGGATCAGATCTGTGTCCCAACGAATGGCGTCGAGCATGCGGGCATTCCCCCGGATAGGCTGGCAGTGTTCGCGAGTCTAGGGGGTTCACAGGAGCGGCATGTTGATTTGCATCAACGGTGGTTGGGCCTCTGCGCTGAGATTGTGTTCGCCAGGGATGACGCCATCGCGAGCAAGCTCGCTCCTACATTTGCTCGATGTCGTGCACAAAATTTGTGTACACCGGAGATCAACTGTAGGAGCGAGCTTGCTCGCGATGGGCGCGCCGCCGATTTAATGCCCCATGAGCCAATGCTGATGCGGCCCCGGCAGCGTCCAGATGCCAAACAGCATCACCAACAATCCGCCGCTCATGCGCACACTTTTTTTGCGCAAGAGTGCCGTAACCCGCTCGGCGGCCAGGCCAGTGGCAAGCAGCACCGGCCAGGTCCCGAGTCCGAAGGCGAGCATCAGCAGCGCGCTGTCCAGGGCATTGCCCTGGCTGGCGGACCAGAGCAGTGTGCTGTAGACCAAACCGCATGGCAGCCAGCCCCAAAGCGCGCCCAGCAACAAGGCACGGGGCAGGCTCGACACCGGCAGCAAGCGGTTGGCGATCGGCTGGATATGCTTCCAGAGGCCGCGTCCGAGGCTTTCGATACGGGTCAGGCCGCTCCACCAGCCAGCCAGGTACAGGCCCATGGCGATCAGCAGCAGTCCGGCAAGAACTCGCATGAGCATCGCCGCCGGGCTGCTGGCGACCGCCCAACCCGCAAGTCCGATCAGCAGGCCGGCCGTTGCATAGCTGAGAATTCGTCCCAGGTTGTACGCCAGCAGCAGGCGAAAGCGTCGGCTGCGTTGCTCCTTGGGAATTGCCAGGGTCAGCGCGCCCATCAGGCCGCCACACATCCCCAGACAATGACCGCCACCCAGCAGGCCGAGGATCACTGCGGAAACCAGAAGCGGAGCCAGCTCAAGCATGGGGCGGGGCCTTGTCTTTTGATTGGGACGCAGTGGCGGCAGGCGGGTGGCCACCGGCCTCGTCAACGGCGGCCTGATGGTTCGGATCCTGGTCGTCGAACAGAATGCTGTGGGCCGGGCCATCGAGGTCGTCGTACTGACCGCTGTCGACCGCCCAGAAGAAGATGTAGATAGCGATGGCGACGATCAGCAGCGCGGCCGGGATCATCACGTAGAGAGCTGGCATGTGAACTCCATGCCCGCGCGGCTCAGGCCGGCAGCGGGCGGGTTGCTGGGGTGGTGTTGGCGGCTGGCGTTCTCGGCATGCGAGTCAGACGCAGCGCATTCAACACCACGGTCAACGAACTGAGCGACATGCCGATCGCCGCCCAGACCGGCGTGATCCAGCCGAGGGCGGCGAACGGCAACATGAGGCCATTGTACAGCCCGGCCCACAGCAGGTTCTCGATGATTACCCGGCGCGTGCGTCGAGCTAGGCTGAACGCTTGCACCAGCGCGTCGAGGCGATTGGACAGCAGCACCGCATCGGCGCTGGTTTTCGCCAGATCGGTGGCCGAACCCATGGCCACGCTGATATCCGCGGCGGCCAGCACCGGTACGTCGTTCACCCCATCGCCAAGCATCAACACCTTGCGACCTTCTTTATGCAGCTGTTGCAGCACTTGCAGCTTGTCATCGGGACGCAGACCGCCACGGGCCTCGTCGATGCCCAGCTCAAAGGCGACGCTGGCGACCATCGGTGAGCTGTCGCCGGACAGCAGCAGCGTGCGCCAGCCACGGGCCTTGCAGGCGGCGAGCAGGGTGGGAGCGTCGGCCCGCAAGCGGTCGTCAAGGACGAACCAGGCCAATGCGCCCAGGCTATCGCCGAGCAGCAGCCATTGGCCTGGCTCATCGGGCATCGCCGGTATCGAGCAGCCGCTGAGCTCACAAACAAACACCGCTTGGCCGATCCGCAGTCGCTGCTCACCTACCAGGCCTTCAAGGCCCAGCCCCGGCGTGCTGAGGACTTCTTCGGCGGCCAGGGGCGCGCGGCCAAAGGCGCGGGCGATCGGATGTTCTGAGCGGTTTTCCAGGGCAGCGGCAAGGCCCAGGCACTGGTCACTGTTCAGTGCGCCCAGTGTTCGGATCGAACGCAGCGCCAGACGACCTTCGGTGAGGGTGCCGGTCTTGTCGAAAATGACCGTGTCGATCTGGTTCAGGCCTTCCAGCACATGACCGCGAGTCAGCAACAGGCCGAGTTTGTGCAACGTGCCAGTGGCGGCGGTCAGGGCGGTCGGCGTGGCCAGGGACAAGGCGCAAGGGCAAGTGGCGACCAGCATCGCCAGGACGATCCAGAATGCCCGGGATGAATCCAGCTCCCACCACAGCAGGCCAATGGCGGCGGCTGCCATCAGTGAAAGCAGCAGGAACCATTGCGCGGCGCGGTCGGCGATTTCCGCCAGTCGGGGTTTTTCGGCCTGGGCACGCTCCAGCAGGCGGACAATGGCTGACAAGCGTGTGTCTTGACCCAAGGCCAGCACTTCGACGGTCAACGCGCCTTCGACGTTCAGGGTGCCGGCAGTAACCGCTTCGCTCACGGTGCGCGGCTGTGGCAAGTACTCGCCGGTCAGCAGCGACTCATCGATGCTCGACTGGCCGTCGAGGATCCTGCCGTCGGCCGGCAGAATGGCCCCGGGATGCACCAGCACCCGGTCACCCAGGCGCAATTCGCCGAGCAGAATGCGCTCGCTCTGACCGTCATCGCTCATGCGCAGGCAAGAGGCGGGGAGTAAATTGACCAGCTGCGCGGTGGCGGCGGCCGTGCGCTCTCGGGCGCGGCGCTCCAGATAACGACCGGCCAGCAGGAACAGTGCAAACATCCCGACCGCATCGAAATACAACTCGCCCGCTCCGCTGATCGAGGTCCAGATACCGGCGATGTACGCGCTGCCAATCGCCAGCGATACCGAGACGTCCATTGTCAGGTGGCGGGTACGCAAGTCGCGTATGGCGCCTTTGAAGAAGGGCACGCAGCTGTAGAAAACGATCGGGGTGGTGAGGAACAGCGCGACCCAACGCAAGATGATGTGCAGCTCGGGGCTCAGGTCGATATTGAATTCCGGCCAGGTGGCCATGGTCGCCATCATTGCCTGAAACCACAGCAGGCCGGCGACGCCCAACTGTCGCAAGGCCAGGCGGTTTTCGCTGGCCAGTTGTTCGGCAGCACGGTCGGCCTGATACGGATGCGCGGCATAACCGATGTGCCGCAGTTCTCCGAGCACCTTGCTCAGCGGCAACTGGCTATCGGCCCAGCGCACGTGCAACCGATGGTTGGACAGGTTCAGCCGCGCTTCGGCCACCGCCGGGAGGCTGCGCAAGTGTTTCTCGATCAGCCAGCCGCAAGCGGCGCAACTGATGCCTTCCATCAACAGGGTGGTTTCGGCGAGCTCGCCTTCGTGGCGGACAAAAGGTTCCTGCACATCGGCGCGATCGTACAGCGCCAGCTCGTCCACCAATTGCACCGGCAAGGCTTCGGGGTTGGCTGAGGCCTCACTGCGGTGGCTGTAATAGCCTTCCAGACCACCGGCGACAATCGCCTCGGCCACAGCCTGACAGCCAGGGCAGCAAAGCTCGCGGGTTTCGCCGAGAACGACTGCGGTAAACCGGCTGCCGGCAGGAACCGGCAGGGCGCAATGATAGCAGGGGGTTGGCGTGGTCATGGGGCGTTGTCCGATGATCGTTCCCACGCTCTGCGTGGGAATGCCTCCCCGGACGCTCCGCATCCGCTTCGGCTGGGACGCGGAGCGTCCCTGGCTGCGTTCCCACGCAGAGCATGGGAACGATCAGGGTAAGGCTTACTTCTTCAGGTCTTCGGCACCCTGCAGCGGTTCATCACCGAGCAGCAGGTCTTTGTCGGGGTTGACTTGTTCTTCCTCGAACATGCGCCAGGTCTTGTCGTCCTGCACACCAAGCAGTTCGACGAAGCGCCGGCCTTCGACCTTGTCGCTCAACTGGCCGATATAGCGGCCCTGTTCGGTTTCGCTGCGAGTCAGGGTGATCCTGCGATCCTTCTCTGGCTGGGTTGGCGAGATCAGGTTCAGCTCCAGGGTTCTTGGCTGGCTGTCGCCGCTCAGGCGCAGGTCGACTTCGCCGGTCACCTCATCCAGATGCACACTGGCGCGCAGCAGCAGAGCCTGAGCCAGCAGCTCACGGTCCAGCGAGCGGTTGATGCCTTTACCGGCCTCGTAATAGTTGTCGTTGACCAGGTTGTCCGGGTTGTTCACCGCGATGGTCACCATGGACAGGGTCAGGGTGACCGAGCAGGCCAGAATACCGATAATGATCCACGGCCAAAGGTGCTTGTACCAAGGGCTTGTGGTAGTTGCTGCGGGCATGGTGACTTCTCTCAACGAATTTGTGGGCCGATGAATCGGCTCTTGGCTTCAACATGGACATCCGCGTCATCGGCATCCTTGAGAGTGAATTTCACCTCGTTGGTACTCGACGGCAGTTGTTCCGGCGCGCTCGATAACTCGACCGGCATGCTGAAAATCTCGCCGGCGCTGACCTTGATCTCACGCTTGCCTTGCAGCTTGAGATCCGGCAGGCCAGAGGCTTCAAGCAGGTAAGTGTGATCGCGCTGGTCCTTGTTCATGATTTTCAGGCTGTAGACGTTTTCGATCCGCCCCTCGGCGTTCTCGCGATAGAGCACGCGGTCCTTGCTGACGTCGAAACCGACCAGCGAACGCATGAAGAACGCCGTCACCAGCAGGCCGATCATCGTCAGCAATACCAGTGCATAGCCGATCAGGCGCGGGCGCAGTTTATGGGTTTTTTGCCCGGAAAGGTTGTGTTCGGTGGTGTAGCTGATCAGCCCGCGAGGGTAGTTCATCTTGTCCATGATGGTGTCGCAGGCGTCGATACACGCGGCGCAGCCGATGCATTCGATCTGCAGGCCGTCGCGAATATCGATGCCGGTCGGGCAGACCTGAACGCACATGGTGCAGTCGATGCAGGTGCCCAGCCCCATTGCCTTGTAGTCGGCGTCTTTCTTGCGCGGGCCGCGACCTTCACCGAGACGCGGATCGTAGGAAACGATCAGCGTGTCCTTGTCGAACATCACGCTCTGGAAGCGCGCATACGGGCACATGTAGATGCACACCTGCTCGCGCAGCCAGCCGGCGTTGCCGTAAGTGGCGAGGGTAAAGAAACCGACCCAGAAATACGACCAGCCATCGGCCTGGCCGGTGAAGAAGTCGATGGTCAATTCACGAATCGGCGAGAAGTAACCGACAAAGGTCATGCCGGTGACAAAGCCGATCAGTAGCCAGAGGCTGTGTTTGCTGAACTTGCGCAGGAACTTGTTGGCGCTCATCGGCGCCTTGTCGAGCTTGATGCGCTGGTTGCGGTCGCCTTCGGTGACCTTTTCGCACCACATGAAGATCCAGGTCCAGACGCTTTGCGGGCAGGTATAACCGCACCAGACGCGCCCGGCATACACCGTGATGAAGAACAGGCCAAAGGCGCTGATAATCAGCAGGCCAGAGAGCAGAATGAAATCCTGAGGCCAGAAGGTCGCGCCGAAGATGAAGAATTTGCGCTCCGGCAGGTTCCACCAGACGGCCTGATGAGCGCCCCAGTTCAGCCAGACCGTACCGAAATACAGCACAAACAGTGCGGCACCGCCCGTCATCCGCAGGTTGCGGAACAAGCCGGTGAAGGCGCGCGTGTAGATTTTTTCCCGAGAGGCATAGAGATCGACGCTGTTATTCGGATTTTTGGCAGGCGGGGTAACGTCGTGTACCGGAATCTGGTTGCTCATCGTTGCATCCCACGGCAGTGGAAAAATGCCTCGGTCAGTACATGCCGACCGCGGTCAGAAAGTGTGTTGCAGTGGCGCAATGATACGCCTGTAGCTCTAGATCAAGGGTGCGACCCTTGGTCGCGTTGGGTGAAACCAATTGATGGTGTAGTGACTTGAATCAATTGACTTATGAATTATGGCCGAAAGTTAGCGTACGCGTTGCGTCGCTTTGGCCTGTCTGGAGGCCCCGATCCTTCGTAGCAGCTGCCGAGCCAACGAGTGCCACCATCGGCCCCAAACAAAACGGCCCCGCCAATCTTCACTGGCGGGGCCGCTTGTTGTTGCGATCAAGCGTTTGACTTACTTGGCGTCAGCCGCCTTGTCACCGTGGGACAGGCTGTAAACGTAAGCGGCCAGCAGGTGAACCTTGTCGTTACCTTGCAGTTGCTCCTGGGCAGGCATCTGGCCCTGACGGCCGTAGCGGATGGTCTGCTGCAGTTGAGCGAAGCTCGAGCCGTAGATGAACGCCGCCGGGTGAGTCAGGTTAGGTGCGCCCATCGCTGGGGTGCCTTTACCTTCCGGACCATGGCAAGCCACGCAGTTGGTGGCGAAGAGCTTCTGGCCAGCGACCGGATCAGCCTTGGTACCTTCTGGCAGTTTGCGGCCATCGAGGTTGGTCAGCACGTAAGCAGCAACGTCGCTGACGCCTTGCTCGCCAATCACTTCGCCCCATGCTGGCATCATCGCGTGGCGGCCACCCATGATGGTGGTCTTGATGGTTTGTGGCTCGCCGCCCCAACGCCAGTCTTCGTCGGTCAGGTTAGGGAAGCCATAAGCACCCTTGGCGTCGGAGCCGTGGCAGACCGAGCAGTTGGAGGCGAACAGGCGGCCACCCATCTTCAAGGCTTGTGGGTCTTTAGCGACTTCTTCGATCGGCATGGCAGCGTACCTGGCGAAGATCGGACCGAACCTGGCGTCCGATCTGGCCATTTCCTTTTCCCATTCGTGCACGCCAGTCCAGCCGGACTGACCATTGGCGAATGCGGTCTGCTTGTCGTTGTCGAGGTAGCTGTAGCCTGGCAACAGGCCTTTCCAGTTGCCCAGGCCCGGGTACAGCGCCAGGTAGCCCAGGGCGAAAATGATGGTGCCGACGAACAGCATGAACCACCATTTCGGCAGCGGGTTGTCGTACTCCTCGATCCCGTCGAAGGAGTGGCCAACAGTCTCTTCGGTGGCTTCGCTGCGCTGGCCCTTACGGGTGGACAGCAGCAGCCAGGTCAGGGCGAAGATGGTACCCAGACTGAGGACTGTGACGTACAGACTCCAGAACGTAGTCATTCTTTGTTACTCCTAGAAGCTTGCTCGACGTGCTTGATGGCTTCGGGATCATCCGCGAAAGGCAGCAAGGTCGCGTCTTCAAACTCCGACTTGCGTTTGGGGCTGAACACCCAC
This sequence comes from Pseudomonas sp. GW821-FHT07G10, assembly GCF_059418545.1. Classification (NCBI taxonomy): domain Bacteria; kingdom Pseudomonadati; phylum Pseudomonadota; class Gammaproteobacteria; order Pseudomonadales; family Pseudomonadaceae; genus Pseudomonas; species Pseudomonas sp. GW821-FHT07G10. The sequence continues at coordinate 142,325 of NZ_JBWKQB010000005.1, forward strand.
AGCGCCAGACCGATAAAGGCCACCATCACGACAACGGTGCCCAGGCCACGAATCATCCCGATATCCATCTAAATCACCGTTTGCTTTTGATGATGGTGCCCAGGCCTTGCAGATAGGCCACCAGCGCGTCCATTTCGGTTTTGCCCTTCACCGCATCCTTGGCGCCGGCGATGTCTTCGTCGGTGTAAGGGACGCCGAGCGTGCGCAAGACTTCCATTTTTTTCGCGGTGTCTTTGCCGTCGAGCTTGTTTTCCACGAGGAACGGGTAAGCCGGCATTTTCGACTCAGGCACTACGTTGCGCGGGTTGTACAAGTGCGCACGCTGCCAGTCATCGGAGTAACGACCGCCGACCCGGGCCAGGTCCGGACCGGTACGCTTGGAACCCCACAGGAACGGGTGATCCCAGACGCTTTCACCGGCAACCGAGTAGTGGCCATAGCGTTCGGTTTCAGCGCGGAAGGGGCGGATCATCTGCGAGTGGCAGCCGACACAACCGTTGGCGATGAAAATGTCACGGCCTTCAAGTTCCAGCGCCGGACGCGGCTTCATGCCTTCGACCGGTTTGTTGGTGACGTCCTGGAAAAACAACGGAACGATTTGGGTCAGGCCGCCGATGCTGACGGCGATGACCATGAAGAAGGCCAGCAGGCCGATATTCTTCTCGACTACATCATGATTCATCAGTGAGCTCCAACTACAGCGATCTGAGCGGCGGCTTCAGCTTCAGCCGGGTTCGAGGCGCGTACGGTACGGAACACGTTGTACGCCATGAACAGCATGCCGCTGGCAAAGAACGCACCGCCCAGGGCACGAACGATGTAACCAGGGTGGCTGGCTTGCAGCGCTTCGACGAAGGAGTAGGTGAGGGTGCCGTCATCGTTGATTGCACGCCACATCAGACCCTGGGTGATGCCGTTGACCCACATCGAAGCGATGTAGAGCACGGTACCGATGGTCGCGAGCCAGAAGTGGGTGTTGATCAGGCCGACGCTGTGCATCTGTGCACGACCGAACAGTTTCGGAATCATGTGGTAGATGGCGCCGATCGAGATCATCGCAACCCAGCCCAAAGCACCGGCGTGTACGTGGCCGATGGTCCAGTCAGTGTAGTGGGACAGCGAGTTGACGGTCTTGATGGCCATCATCGGGCCTTCGAAGGTCGACATGCCGTAGAACGCCAGGGAGACGACCAGGAAACGCAGGATCGGGTCGGTACGCAGCTTATGCCAGGCGCCCGACAGGGTCATCATGCCGTTGATCATGCCGCCCCAGCTTGGCGCCAGCAGGATGATCGACATCGCCATGCCCAGGGACTGTGCCCAATCCGGCAGAGCGGTGTAGTGCAAGTGGTGCGGACCGGCCCAGATGTACAGGGTGATCAGTGCCCAGAAGTGCACGATCGACAGGCGATAGGAGTAGATCGGACGCTCGGCCTGCTTGGGTACGAAGTAGTACATCATCCCCAGAAAGCCCGTGGTCAGGAAGAAGCCCACGGCGTTGTGGCCGTACCACCACTGGATCATCGCGTCAGTCGCACCGGCATAGGCCGAGTAGGACTTGAAGAGGCTGACCGGCAGGGAGGCGTGGTTGACGATGTGCAGCATGGCCGTCACGACAATGAAGGCACCGTAGAACCAGTTACCAACATAGATGTGCTTGGTCTTGCGCTTGACGATGGTTCCGAAGAACACCACAGCGTAGGTGACCCAGACGATAGCCAGCAGGATAGCCAGAGGCCATTCCAGTTCCGCGTATTCCTTGGTGGTGGTGTAACCCAGCGGCAAGGTAACGATCGCGCCGACGATTACCGCCTGCCATCCCCAGAAGTGGAAGGCGGCCATGCTGTCGGAAATCAGTCGCGTTTGGCAGGTTCGCTGCACGACGTAATAAGAAGTGGCAAACAGTGCACAACCACCGAAGGCGAAAATCACCAGGTTGGTGTGCAACGGGCGTAGGCGTCCGAAAGTCGTCCACGGCAGGCCAAAGTTAAGTTCTGGCCATACGAGCTGTGAGGCGATGAAGACACCGAGCCCCATGCCAAGGATCCCCCAGACCACCGTCATGATGGCGAACTGGCGGACTACCTTATAGTTATAAGCAGTCGGACTGATTGCTGTGCTCATTCTAAGGTTCCACGGTTTGGGTGTTTTATTAGGAGTAAAAATCGGTCGCAAGTATGGAGAAAGCAGGGTGTCATTGCAACGCGCCATGACCTGGGTCAATGCTTCCCGACGCTGATTCTGCGGCCTTTCCATGCGCCGCGTAAGGACAAAAATGCCCTCGGAAAAAATGTCGCAGTGGATGAAAAAGGCGAGGGGTGCAGGTTAGTTGTAACGAGGTGTGTTGAAACGAGAAGATCAGGTGACAGGCGGTAATTTGCACGACAGCCGGTATAAACCAGCCTTTGCGGCCTGTCATCGAGCAGAATCGTCGAACCCATCGGTTACAGCTGGCCTGTGACCGACATGTGCCAGTCCACTGACGGGCAAGCTTAGACCCGAATCCTGAGAGTGGAAAGGCGGACCATTTGGGGGGTGCGACACTTGGTCGCGTAGAGGCAGGGAACTACCGCATCCTGAGCGGATGCGGCAGCGAAGCAGTCACCGGTTATTCGCTTTTGCTTTCAGTACGCCCCTGATCATCAGTACTGCGCGACAGGCTGAAAACATACGCGGCCAGCAGTTGCACCTTGTCGTTGCCGAGCAGTTCGTTCTGCGCCGGCATATGGCCCTGGCGGCCATGACGAATGGTCTGTTGCAGTTGCGCCAGGCTTGTACCGTAGATAAATCCGGCCGGTTGCGTCAGATTCGGCGCTCCCATGGCTTCAGTGCCCTGGCCGTTTGCCCCATGACAGGCTACACAGGTGGTGCTGAATACTTGCTGTCCGGCTTGCAGATCGGCGCCGCTGTCGGCAGGCAATGGCAGCCCTGCCAGCTCATGACGGACATAGGCCGCCACGTTCTTGACTCCCGTTTCACCGAGGATTTCACCCCAGGCCGGCATGGCCGCCATGCGACCGCCCATGATGGTGGTTTTGATCGTGTCGGCGTTGCCGCCCCAGCGCCAGATGTTGTCGGCGAGGTTGGGGAAGCCGAACGCGCCCTTGGCATCCGAGCCGTGGCAAACCGCGCAGTTGGAGGCAAACAGGCGACCTCCCATCTTCAATGCTTGCGGATCTTTGGCGACGTCTTCCAGGGGCATAGCGGCGAATTTAGCGAAGATCGGACCGAACCTGGCGTTGGCCTTGTCCATTTCCTTTTCCCATTCGTGCACGCCGGTCCAGCCGTTTTCATAGCCCGGCAGCACGCCTTTCCAGTTGCCCAGGCCGGGGTAGAGGACCAAATAGCCCACGGCAAACACCAGGGTGCCGGCGAAGAGCATGAACCACCATTGCGGTAACGGGTTGTCATACTCCTCGATGCCGTCGAAGCTGTGGCCCATGGTCTGGTCGACACTGCCTTTGGTTTCGCCCTTGCGCGTACCGATCAATAGCCAGGTCAGCCCGATCAGGCTGCCAATGGTCAGTACGCAGATGTACGTACTCCAGAAGGTGGTCATGGCCGAATGCTCCTTGTCGCGTGCTCTTCGGATTGAGCGTCATCAGGTTGAAGGCCGGGCGTTTGCACACCGGGCATCGGTTCGTCGGCAAACGGCAGCAGGCGCGCCTGAGCGAACTCAGGATTGCGCCTGGCGTTGAAGACCCAGAGCGACAGGCCGATGAAGGCGATCATCACCACTAGCGTGCCAAGGCCGCGGATCATTCCACTATCGAGTTCGAAACCCATGGCTCACCTCTTGCTCTTGATCGCAGTGCCAAGCACTTGCAGGTAAGCGACCAGTGCGTCCATTTCGGTCTTGCCCTTGAGTGTCTCGGTGGCGCCGGCGATGTCGGCGTCGGTGTACGGGACGCCAAGGGTGCGCATCACCCGCAGCTTGGTTTCGGTGTGGCTGCTGTCGAGCGGATTGGCCACCAGCCAGGGGTAGGCGGGCATCTTCGATTCCGGCACCACGTTGCGCGGGTTGTACAAGTGCGCGCGGTGCCAGTCTTCGGAGTAGCGACCGCCGACCCGGGCCAGGTCTGGCCCCGTGCGTTTGGAGCCCCAGAGGAACGGGTGATCCCACACGCTTTCCCCGGCCACCGAATAGTGGCCGTAGCGCTCGGTTTCGGCGCGGAACGGACGAATCATCTGCGAGTGGCAACCGACGCAGCCTTCGCGGATATAAATGTCGCGACCTTCCAGTTGCAAGGCGGTATAGGGCTTCATGCCCTCGACCGGTTTGTTGGTCACGTCCTGAAAGAACAGCGGGACGATCTGGGTCAGACCACCGATGCTGACGGCCAGAACCATCAACAGCAGCAACAGGCCGACGTTTTTCTCGATTGTTTCGTGTTTCATGGCGGACTCCTCAGGCCATCTGCGCCGCGGTGGCGACTTCGGCAGGCTCGGCAGCGCGCACGGTGCGCCAGGTGTTGTAGGCCATCAGCAACATGCCGCTGAAGAAGATCGCGCCCCCCACCAACCGCACGACGAAGCCTGGATGGCTGGCCACCAGGGTTTCGACGAAGGAGTAGGTCAGCGTGCCGTCTTCATTGACTGCGCGCCACATCAGGCCCTGGGCGATGCCGTTGACCCACATCGAGGCGATGTAGAGCACGGTGCCAATGGTTGCGAGCCAGAAGTGCGCGTTGATCAGGCCGATGCTGTGCATGGCCGGGCGGCCGAAGATTTTCGGGATCATGTGGTACAGCGCGCCGATCGAGATCATCGCTACCCAGCCCAGAGCGCCAGCGTGAACGTGGCCGATGGTCCAGTCGGTGTAGTGGGAGAGGGCGTTGACGGTCTTGATGGCCATCATCGGCCCTTCGAAAGTCGACATGCCGTAGAACGCCAGGGAGACCACCAGGAAGCGCAGGACCGGGTCGCTGCGCAACTTATGCCAGGCGCCCGACAGGGTCATCATGCCGTTGATCATCCCGCCCCAGCTGGGCGCCAGCAGAATCAACGACATCACCATGCCCAGTGACTGTGCCCAGTCCGGCAGTGCGGTGTAGTGCAGGTGGTGCGGGCCGGCCCAGATGTACAGGGTGATCAGTGCCCAGAAGTGCACGATCGACAAACGATAGGAGTACACCGGACGCTCGGCCTGCTTGGGCACGAAGTAATACATCATCCCGAGAAAGCCCGCGGTGAGGAAGAAGCCCACGGCGTTGTGGCCGTACCACCACTGAACCATGGCATCGGTCGCCCCGCCGTAGAGCGAGTAGGACTTGGTCAGGCTGACCGGAATTTCCAGATTGTTGACGATATGCAGAATCGCCACGGTGATGATGAACGCACCGAAGAACCAGTTCCCGACATAGATGTGCCTGGTCTTGCGCTTGATCAGCGTGCCGAAGAACACATAGGCGTAGGCGACCCAGACGATGGTGATCAGGATGTCGATCGGCCATTCCAGCTCGGCGTACTCTTTGGAGCTGGTGTAACCCAATGGCAGGCTGATGGCCGCCAGCAGGATCACCAGTTGCCAGCCCCAGAAGGTGAATGCGGCGACTTTCGGTGCAAACAGCTGCGTTTGGCAGGTGCGTTGTACTGAATAGAAGGAGCTGGCAAACAGCGCGCAGCCACCGAAGGCGAAAATCACCGCATTGGTGTGCAAGGGGCGCAGGCGACCGAAACTGGTCCACGGCAGGTTGAAGTTGAGTTCGGGCCAGACCAATTGGGCAGCGAGAAAAACCCCGAGTCCCATGCCGACGATGCCCCACACCACCGTCATAATGGCGAATTGGCGGACCACCTTGTAGTTATAGGCGGTACTGATAGAAGTGTTCATGGTTCCCCATCCACGGTTCAGCTGAAGTGAAAGCGCCTGCGCACGGCAACGGCGCGCTCACTACTTCTGGAGTTATAGGCAGACTAAAAGCGAGGCAAGCATGGACAAAGAGCACAAGGCCAGTATTGACGGGGATCAATGGGGCAAGTGCCTGCGGGATCACGGCTGGCTGTGGAATGCCGCGCAACTATCCGCTGCGACGGCTGAATCGCTGACGCTGATCCTGGCCCACGGTGCCGGTGCGCCGATGGACAGCAGCTTCATGAGTGACATGGCCGCACGCCTTGCCGGGCGCGGGATCAACGTGCTGCGCTTTGAGTTTCCCTACATGGCCCAACGACGCCTGGACGGCGGTAGACGCCCGCCTAATCCAGCGCCGAAACTGCTGGAATGCTGGCGCGAGGTGTATACCCAAGTGCGACGCCATGTCGCTGGGCGTTTGGTCATCGGCGGCAAGTCCATGGGCGGGCGCATGGCCAGTTTGCTGGCGGATGAATTGCAGGCGGATGCGCTGGTGTGTCTGGGGTATCCGTTTTATGCGGTGGGTAAACCGGAAAAACCTCGAGTCGAGCATCTGGCCGAATTGAGAACCCCGACTTTGATCGTTCAAGGTGAGCGGGATGCATTGGGTAATCGGCAGGCGGTGGAGGGTTACGTATTGTCGCCGAGCATCGAGGTGATGTGGCTGGTGGCGGGGGATCATGACCTTAAGCCGTTGAAGGCCTCGGGCTTTACCCATGAGCACCATTTGGAGTCCGCTGCCAAAAAGGTCGCCGAATTTCTCCGTTAAGTGATCATTCCCACGCTCCGCGTGGGAATGCCGCCAGGGACGCTCCGCGTTCCGCTTCTGGATGTGACGCAGAGCGTCACGGGATGCATTCCCACGCAGAGCGTGGGAACGATCGGTAGGGGTGCATCTGTCAGCGGTTAAAGCGTTCCACCAACGAATACTGGGTATTCGCTGTACGGGTCAACTCTTCACTGAGCAGTGCCGAGTTTTGCGCTTGTTCCGAGGTCTGATCAGCCAGCTGCGCGATGGTGCTGATATTGCGGCTGATCTCTTCAGCCACGGCGCTTTGTTCTTCGGTCGCAGCTGCAATCTGAGCGGTCATGTCGGTGATGTTGGCCACCGCTTCGCTGATGCCCACCAACGCCTTGTCGGCCTCGAGTACCCGCGCGACACCTTCTTCAGCCTGGCGATGGCCGGCGTCCATGGTTTGTACGGCGGTGCTGGCGGTCTGTTGCAGTTTGGCGATCAGGCTGTGGATCTGCCCGGTGGACTCACTGGTACGTTGCGCCAGTTGCCGTACTTCATCGGCAACCACCGCAAAGCCACGCCCCATTTCACCGGCGCGGGCCGCTTCGATGGCGGCGTTCAAGGCCAGCAGGTTGGTCTGGTCGGCGATGCCTTTGATCACATCGACCACGCCGCCGATTTCGTCGCTGTCTTTGGCCAGTTGAGTTACCGTGGCGCCGGTTTCACCGACCACCTGCGACAGGCGCTGGATGGCTTCGCGGGTTTCGCCGGCGACGTCGCGGCCGCGACTGGTCAGGCGATTGGCTTGCTGAGTGGCGTCGGCGGTGCGCTGGACGTGGCTGGCGACTTCTTGAGTGGTGGCAGCCATCTGGTTGACGGCAGTGGCCACTTGCTCAGTCTCAACCCGCTGGCGCTCCAGCCCGGTGGAGCTCTTGTGGGCCAGGGCGTCGGATTGACGGGCTTGCTCGTTCAAGTGCTCGGCGGTGTCCTGGAGGCGGGTCAGGCAGGTTTTCAGGCGTGCCTCCTGGCTGAGAATGGACATCTCCAGGCGTGCCTGGGCGCCGCGACTGTCGGTGTACATCTGTGCGATCAGCGGGTCCGAGGTGGTCTGTTCAGCCAGGCGCAGCAAGCGCTTGAGGCCACGTTGTTGCCAGCTCAAACCGAGCAGACCCAGCGGCACCGAGAGCCCGGCAGCCAGGGCGAAGCCCCAATGGGAGTTGAGCCAGATGCCAATCAGAAAGCTGAGCTGGCTGACCAGAATGAACGGCAACCAGTCTTGCAGTACCGGCAACCATTTATCACTTTGAGGAATGGCCGACTTGCCCTGGTTGATACGTTGGTAGAGCGCTTCGGCGCGGTGGATCTGTTCGGCGGTGGGTTTGACCCGTACCGACTCGTAACCGACCACCTGATTGCCTTCGAAAACCGGTGTGACATAGGCGTTGACCCAGTAGTGGTCACCGGATTTACAGCGATTCTTGACAATGCCCATCCAGGGCAAGCCTTGCTTCAGAGTGCCCCACATGTGCGCAAACACCGCTGCCGGGACGTCTGGGTGACGTACCAGGTTGTGCGGTGCACGGATCAGTTCCTCTCGAGAAAAACCACTTATTTCAACGAAAGCGTCGTTGCAGTAGGTAATCACGCCTTTGGCATCGGTGGTGGAAATCAACCGTTGCTGAGCCGGGAAGGTACGTTCACGTTGTGTAACGGGCTGGTTGTTACGCATGGTTTTTCAATCCGCAAGGCTTTGTCAGGTTGTCGGCAGTGCCTGGGGATTATTGAAAATATTTTTCAAAAATCGGTGGTGCGTCTCAGGTGAGCGGTTTGCGCCTTGAAATGGATAGTGAATGGACTGTTGCAGAAATTTGCGCAGAGTCGGCCAAGTTGTTCTTCCTGACCAGACAATGGTACTGAAGCTCATGTTATCTGGTACTTCAGTACCTGTTTGATCCGGTAATGTCTTATCCAGCCAGCATCGGATAAGTAAACAGCCCGAAATGCAGTAGATTCAAACCAAAGTGCGTGGCGATTGCCGCGCTCAGTCCGCCAAAACGATAGGCCAGACCGTAGCCGACCCCGGCAATACTCGCCAGCAATACCCATTGCCAGCCGGCGCCCAGATGCACCAGGCCAAAGAGCAGCGCCGCGAATATCAGTGCAAGGGTTTCGCCATAAGGCAGCTGTTTGAAGCGCTGGCTCAAACCGCCCTGAATATAGCCACGAAACAGGGCTTCCTCGACCAGAGTCACCAACAGCAGGTTGTTCAGTACCCAAAGCCAACCTTGATCCGGCCACTTCGGTTCCCAATGAGTGACGCCCAGCAACACCGCACCACCGAGCGCGGCCAGTGCACTCAGGGGCAAGGCCAGGGCGGTCGCGTACAGCGAAAGACGCAGAGAACGCCGTCCGACAATCCATGGGCATACCAGCAACAGCCAGAAGCCAATCAGCGGTTTGTCCAGATTGAGGTACATCGAGAACGGCACTGCATCTTCGGTAAAGACTTCGGGGCCAATGACGCTACCGTTGTAGAAGCCCGGTAACCAATGCAGAGCCAACGCGAGGGCCAGTACCACAAACAAGCCGTGTCCGAGATAACGGCCATAACGGCTCTTTTGCTGGCGCACGGCAAAACCTGCAAACAGCAGCAAGGCAACGGCGATCAGTGCTTGCACCTCCAGTTGTCCGGCAAACATTGCCAGGCTGTAGCCGATGCAGAGGAGTGCCAGATAGAGCCATGGCAAAGCGATCATGTGAAGTCCTTTCAGGCGGGAGTCTTACCTTAAAACGCTGGAGCGGTCTGAGTCGCCCGGATCGTCCGAATGCGCCCGAACCTATCGGGGGCGCAATTATAAACAGAGGAACACTCCCATCAGCCAAACAAAAACACCGCCCGAAGGCGGTGTTTCAGGTGAAGTGGAATTACGACGCGATCAACTGCCGCAACACGTAATGCAGAATCCCCCCCGACTTGTAGTACTCAACTTCATTCAAGGTGTCGATCCGGCACAGCACTTCGATCTTCTCGCTGCTGCCGTCTTCACGGGTGATCACCAGTGTGAGGTTCATGCGCGGTTGCAGTTCGACGCCGGTCAAGCCCTGAATATCCAGGGTTTCCTTGCCCGTCAGTTTCAGGCTCTTGCGGTTCTGATCAAGTTTGAACTGCAACGGCAGCACGCCCATGCCCACCAGGTTGGAGCGGTGGATACGCTCGAAACTCTCGGCGATCACCGCCTTGACTCCCAGCAGGTTGGTGCCCTTGGCTGCCCAATCGCGGCTTGAGCCGGTGCCGTATTCCTGACCTGCGATCACCACCAGTGGAGTGCCGGCTGCCTGATAACGCATGGCTGCATCGTAGATCGGCAGTTTTTCGCCGGTGGGGATGTAGATCGTGTTGCCGCCTTCTTCGCCCCCAAGCATTTCATTGCGGATACGGATGTTGGCGAAGGTGCCGCGCATCATCACTTCATGGTTGCCGCGACGTGAGCCATAGGAGTTGAAGTCGCGCGGCTCCACACCCAATCCGCGCAGGTAGCTCCCGGCAGGGCTGTCGGTCTTGATGTTACCGGCAGGGGAGATGTGGTCGGTGGTCACCGAGTCGCCGAGCAGCGCCAGAACCCTCGCGCCCTTGACGTCTGCGACTACCGGCAACGGGCCTGCGATGTCATCGAAGAACGGTGGATGCTGGATGTAGGTGGAGTCCTGCTGCCAGACATAGGTCGCCGCTTGCGGGACTTCGATGGCTTGCCATTGTGCGTCACCGGCAAACACTTCGGCGTATTCCTTGTGGAACATTTTGGTACTGACCTGGGCCACCGCGTCGGCGATTTCCTTGGCACTGGGCCAGATGTCGCGCAGGTACACCGGCTGGCCATCGGTACCGATACCCAGCGGCTCGCTACTGATATCGATCCGCACGCTGCCAGCCAGGGCGTAGGCTACCACCAGCGGTGGCGACGCCAGCCAGTTGGTTTTCACCAGTGGATGTACGCGACCCTCGAAGTTGCGGTTGCCGGACAATACCGAGGCGACGGTCAGGTCTGCCTTTTGAATGGCCTTTTCGATTGGCTCCGACAACGGCCCGGAGTTACCGATGCAGGTCGTGCAGCCGTATCCGACCAAGGAAAAACCCAGTTCATCGAGATACTGGGTCAGGCCCGCGGCGTTGTAGTAGTCGGTGACGACTTTCGAGCCGGGTGCCAGGGAACTCTTGACCCAGGGTTTGCGTTTGAGGCCTTTCTCCACGGCTTTTTTCGCCACCAACCCGGCTGCCATCATGACGCTGGGGTTGGAGGTGTTGGTGCAGGAGGTGATCGCGGCAATCACCACGGCGCCGTTTTTCAAGCGATAGGTCTGGCCTTCATAGTCATAATCCGCTTCGCCTACAAGTTCAGCGCTGCCCACCGCGACGCCACCGCCGCCTTCGCTTTCCAGGCGACCCTCTTCTTTGCTGGTGGGTTTGTATTGTAGGCCGAGAAAGTCGGTAAAGGCCTGGCCGACGTTCGGCAGCGAGACGCGGTCCTGTGGGCGCTTGGGGCCGGCCAGGCTGGCCTCGACGCGGCCCATGTCCAGCGCCAGGCTATCGGTGAATACCGGTTCTTTGCCGGGCAAGCGCCACAGGCCCTGAACCTTGCTGTAGGCCTCCACCAGTTTTACGGTTTCAGTCGACCGGCCGGACAAACGCAGGTAGTCCAGGGTGACGTCATCCACCGGGAAAAATCCGCAGGTAGCGCCGTATTCCGGGGCCATATTGGCAATGGTTGCGCGGTCCGCCAGCGGCAAGTCGGCGAGGCCGTCGCCATAGAACTCGACGAATTTGCCGACCACGCCTTTCTTGCGCAGCATCTGTGTGACGGTCAGCACCAGGTCAGTGGCGGTGATGCCCTCCTTGAGCTTGCCGGTCAGCTTGAAGCCGATCACTTCCGGAATCAGCATCGACACCGGTTGGCCGAGCATCGCGGCTTCGGCTTCGATACCGCCGACACCCCAGCCGAGTACGCCGAGGCCATTGATCATGGTGGTGTGGGAATCTGTACCGACCAGTGTGTCCGGGAAGGCATAGGTGCGGCTGTCTTCATCCTTGGTCCAGACCGTGCGGCCGAGGTATTCGAGGTTGACCTGGTGACAGATCCCGGTGCCCGGTGGCACCACGCTGAAGTTGTCAAAGGCGCTTTGGCCCCAACGCAGGAAGGCATAACGTTCGCCATTGCGCTGCATTTCGATGTCGACGTTCTGTTTGAACGCACTGGCACTGGCAAATTTGTCGACCATCACCGAGTGATCGATCACCAGGTCCACCGGCGACAGCGGGTTGATGCGTTGCGGATCGCCGCCGGCCTTGGCCACGGCGGCGCGCATGGCAGCCAGGTCGACCACCGCGGGTACGCCAGTGAAGTCTTGCATCAGCACCCGCGCCGGACGGTACTGAATTTCCCGGTCGGAGCGGCGTTCCTTGAGCCAGGCCGCGAGGGCCTTGAGGTCGGCGCCGGTAACGGTTTTTTCGTCTTCCCAGCGCAGCAGGTTTTCCAGCAGGACTTTCAGCGACATGGGCAGTTTGTCGAGATCACCAAGAGACTTGGCGGCTTCCGGCAGGCTGAAATAGTGATAAGTCTTGTCGTCGACTTTTAATGTTTTAAGGGCTTTCAGGCTATCGAGGGACGGCATTGAATGACTCCTTTTAGTCCGCACGGCTACGGACCTGGCGGGACGGGCAGAGCCTTTAACCTAGCTCTGATTGGGGAATCTGGCTAATAACCGGACTCTATGGACAAGTCCAGGGTTCCGAACTCGGCTATCATGCGCCGGTTTTCGTGACAGGCTTTGCTTTAGGGTCTGGACATCGTGCAGTGGCTGAATTGTTCGCCAACTGCCCAGGAGTATGAATGAACACCCTCTTTATGCATTGCCGGCCCGGCTTCGAAGGCGAAGTCTGTTCCGAGATATCCGAACTCGCCGCGCGTCTGAATGTGGCCGGTTATGCCAAGGCCAAGGCCAGCAGCGCCTGCGCCGAGTTTGTCTGCACCGAAGACGATGGCGCCGAGCAACTGATGCGCGGTCAGCGTTTCGCCGAGCTGATCTTTGTGCGGCAATGGGCCCGCGGCATGTTTATCGACTTGCCGGAAACCGACCGTATCAGCGTGATTCTTGCTCATATGGCAAGGTTCCCTGTCTGCGGCAGCCTATGGCTGGAAGTCGTCGATACCAATGACGGTAAAGAACTGTCGAATTTCTGCAAGAAGTTCGAAGGCCCGTTGCGCAAGGCGCTGACCAGTGCCGGAAAACTGGTGGAAGACGCTGGCAAACCTCGACTATTGCTGACCTTTAAAAGCGGTCGCGAGGTGTTTCTCGGTCTGGCTGAAAGCAACAACTCAGCGATGTGGCCGATGGGGATTCCACGCCTGAAGTTCCCCCGCGAAGCGCCAAGCCGTTCGACGCTGAAGCTGGAAGAGGCCTGGCACCATTTCATCCCCCGCGATCAGTGGGACGAGCGCTTGCACAGCGATATGACCGGTGTCGATCTCGGTGCCGCACCTGGCGGCTGGACCTGGCAACTGGTCAATCGCGGGATGCTGGTGACCGCCATCGACAACGGTCCGATGGCTGAGAGCTTGATGGACACAGGGCTGGTTCAACATTTGATGGCTGACGGTTTCACCTTCAAACCCAAGCAACCAGTGGACTGGATGGTCTGCGATATCGTCGAGAAGCCTGCGCGCAATGCGGCGCTCCTGGAAACCTGGATTGGCGAGGGGCATTGCCGGGAAGCGGTGGTAAACCTGAAGCTGCCGATGAAACAGCGCTACGCGGAAGTAAAGCGCTTGCTCGAACGTATCGAAGAAGGCTTCAAGGAACGCGGCATCCGCGTCGCCATTGGCTGCAAGCAGCTGTATCACGACCGCGAAGAAGTGACCTGCCATTTGCGTCGTCTGGATGTAAAAAAGCCGAAATCCCGCTGAGCCTTTCGCGGGCAAGCCCGGCTCCCACAAGGTCGGCGCAGGATCTGTAGGAGCCGAGCTTGCTCGCGATGAACGATGACGCGGTTTGCCTGATGCACCTCGCCGCCTGCATCGCGAGCAAGCTCGGCTCCTACATTAGGTAAAACGCCACAGATGACTCGACACCCGGCTTTGCGCGACAATGCCGGCCAGTTTCAGGAGTGAAGTATGAGCCAAACCATCGATACGCCCGTCGACGCGATCCTCGACGCCACCGGCCTCAACTGCCCGGAGCCGGTGATGATGCTGCATCAGCACATCCGCGACCTGCCGCCCGGCGGCCTGCTCAAGGTGATCGCCACCGATCCGTCGACCCGTCGCGACATCCCCAAGTTCTGCGTGTTTCTCGACCACGAACTGGTAGAGCAGCGGGAAGAGGCGGGCACCTACCTGTACTGGATTCGCAAGAAGCTCGATTAACCCCTCGAGCGGCTGATCCGGATCCGCTTGCGTGCACTGCGTGTCAGGCGGATCGACAGCATCAGTGCCGCGCAACTCAAACCGACGATCAAACCTTGCCATAGCCCGCTCGGGCCACTGGCAGTACCGAGCCAGTCGGTCAGGCCCAGGGCGTAACCCACCGGCAAGCCAATCCCCCAGTAGGCGAACAGCGTCAGGATCATCGTCACCCGAGTGTCCTGATAACCGCGCAAGGCGCCGGCCGCAGTTACCTGAATTGCATCCGAGAACTGGAACAACGCCGAATAGATGATCAGCATCGACGCGACCTGAATCACCATCGGGTCGGCGGTATAGATCGCCGCGATGTGCTCACGCAGCAGCGACATCATGCTGGCGGAGATGCAGGCATAGGCCAGCGCCGTACCCATGCCGACACCGGCGGCAAAGCGCGCCTCACGGGGCTCTTCACGCCCCAGTGCCTGGCCGACACGCACGGTCACAGCCATTGCGAGGGAGTAGGGGATCATGAACACCAGCGAGCTGAAGTTCAGGGCGATCTGGTGTCCTGCCACTACCGTGGCGCCGAGGCTGCCGATCAACAGGGCGATCACCGCGAAAATGCTCGACTCGGCGAACACGGCAATACCGATTGGCAGACCGATGCTCAGCAGGCGCTTGATCATTGCCCATTGTGGCCACTCGAAACGACTGAACAACTGGCTCGACTGATACGCCGGTGCCCAGCGGGTCCAGCCCGCCATGCCGAGCATCATCACCCACATCACGATTGCCGTGGCCCAGCCGCAACCGACACCGCCCATGGCCGGCACACCGAGGTGGCCATAAATGAACACATAGTTGAGCGGAATATTCAGCGCCAGCCCGCACAGACCCAGCACCATGCTCGGGCGGGTGCGGCCCATGCCATCGCTGAAGCAGCGCAGCACATGGTAGAGCGCAACGGCTGGCAACCCGGTGGCAATGCCGCGCAGGTATTCCATGCAAGGGCCGATCAATTCGGGATCGACCTTCATTACATGCAAAACCGGCTCGGCATTGAACAGTATCAGTGTCGCCATCAAGCCGACCACCAACGCCAGCCATAACGCCTGACGCACAATCGGGCCGATCTCGGCGTGAGTGCCGGCCCCGAAACGTTGCGCGACTTTCGGCGTCGTCGCCAGCAGCGTACCAGTCATCAGCAGGAACACAGGCACCCAAATCGAGTTGCCCAGCGCCACCGCGGCCAGATCTCGCGGCCCGACACGACCGGCCATCACCGCATCGACGAAGCCCATCGCGGTAGTGGCCAGCTGCGCGATCATGATCGGCAAGGCCAGGCCGAGCAGATTACGCAGCTCCAGACGAACCCGGGCAGGGCGGTTGAGGGAAATAGCGGCGGGGCTGTCAGTCACGGAATTCACAAGCGAAGCGTCCAGAGGTTTTGATGCGCAAGGCGGCGCATTCTACGCCTTGACACAATGGTCAGGAAAACTCCTGTGTTGCGGATTTGTAAGTGCGGAAAAACACATAGCTTCAATGCAGCTGCTACGGGAGGGCATGCAACTGAGTTCTTCGCGTCACTGGCCCCTCACCCTCAACTACGCCTACACTGCGGCTCCGCGAAAGGAGCCTGCCATGCTGATTGTTGCCGACGAAAATATCCCGCTGCTCGATGCCTTCTTTGCCGGTATCGGCGAAATCCGTCGCTTGCCGGGGCGCGCCATCGACCGCGCCGCCATCGAGCAGGCCGATGTTCTGTTAGTGCGCTCGGTGACCAACGTCGACCGTGCGCTGCTCGAAGGCAGCAACGTACGCTTTGTCGGCACCTGCACCATCGGTACCGATCACCTGGATCTTGATTACTTTCAGCAGGCTGGTATCACCTGGTCCAGCGCTCCGGGTTGTAATGCCCGTGGCGTAGTTGACTACGTTCTCGGCAGTTTGCTGACGTTGGCGGAAATCGAAGGCACTGACCTGACCCGACGCACTTATGGTGTGGTCGGCGCCGGTGAAGTGGGTGGTCGGTTGGTCAAGGTGCTACGGGGGCTGGGCTGGAACGTGCTGGTTTGCGATCCACCACGGCAAGCCGCTGAAGGGGGTGATTACGTCAGCCTGGAACAGATTGTCGAGCAGTGCGATGTCATCAGTCTGCACACCCCGCTCAGCAAAAACGGCGATCTGCCAACCTGGCACTTGTTCGATAAAACACGGTTGAACCAACTCAAATCCGGCACCTGGCTGATCAATGCCAGCCGTGGCCCGGTAGTGGACAACGCTGCCCTGCGCGAAGTGCTGCTGCAGCGTGAAGACCTGCAAGCGGTGCTGGATGTCTGGGAGGGCGAGCCGCAGGTCGATGTGGCGCTGGCTGATCTTTGCGTGCTGGCCACCCCGCATATCGCCGGCTACAGCCTCGACGGCAAACAACGCGGTACCGCGCAGATCTATCAGGCGTTTTGCGAGTACCAGGGGCAGACGCCTCAGGTCAGTCTCGATCAATTATTGCCCGCGCCGTGGTTGGCTGAAGTCAGCCTGAATGCCAGCAGCGATCCGGGCTGGGCTTTGGCTATGTTGTGCCGTGGCGTTTACGACCCGCGCCGTGACGATGCGGATTTTCGTCGTAGTCTGGTGGGCAGCGTGCAAGAGCAGCGCGCGGCGTTTGATGCCTTGCGCAAGCATTATCCAGAGCGGCGGGAGATTGATGGACTGACGGTAAGGATCAAGGGGGAGTCGCATGTCCTGCGCAATATCGTATTGGCGCTGGGGGCGGTGGCAGTCTAGGAAGCGGATTGGCCCCATCGCGAGCAAGCTCGGCTCCTACAGGATTTCGGTGTTTTTGTAGGAGCGAGGCTTGCCCGCGATGGGGCGCGCAGCGGCCCCGAAAAGTGCCCAGAAAAAACCCGGCATCAAGGCCGGGTCAAGAGGACGTGAGGCTATGTGTCAGTCTTGCTTGGCAGGCTTGACCAATCGTTGCTCCAGTTCGCGGCAAGCGCTCTGGATCATGTCTTCAGTGATCGGTACTTCGCGCCCTTTAGCGTCGATAATCGAGCAACCCAGAGATTGACCTGGCTGGGTGCGGATCACTTGAATTTTGTCATCGCTGCTATGTTGCAAGGACATGGCCTGTCTCCTCATCAGGTTGTGTGCCTACTCTAAAACCGCCAGGTGACCAAGCTGTGACAACTCCCTACAGGATTCACAAGCGGCATCCTCAGTCCATCAGAAATGTCCTCGAACTTCCAGACAGACTTTAGACCAATAACATCTAGGGTCTATTGTCAGAGGTCATATTTAACCTGACTCATTGTGATTTACAGAGAACCGGCGGATTGGTCGGTGTAGGCTTGGTGGCGTTTATCCTTTCTGGTTGTGCTATTGGATGATCTTCATGCTCTCTTCCCGTCACCGTCGCGCGATCCGCCTGGCTACTCATTTCATTGCGCCGTACCGCTGGCCGGCGTTTGGCGCTTTGCTGGCCCTGATCGTTACCGCCGGCATCACCTTGTCCATGGGGCAGGGCATTCGCCTGCTGGTGGATCAAGGCTTCATGACCCGGTCGCCGCACCTGCTCAACCAGTCCATCGGTTTGTTTCTGATGCTGGTGATGGGGTTGGCGGTGGGCACCTTCGTGCGTTTCTATCTGGTGTCCTGGATTGGCGAGCGTTGCGTGGCGGATATTCGCCGGCAGGTGTTCAACCATTTGATCTACCTGCACCCGGGCTTCTATGAGGACAACCGCAGCTCGGAAATCCAGTCGCGGTTGACCGCCGACACCACGCTGCTGCAATCGGTGATCGGCTCGTCGCTGTCGCTGTTCCTGCGTAATGCCTTGATGGTCATTGGCGGCATCGTGCTGCTGTTCATCACCAATCCCAAACTCACCAGTATCGTAGTGGTTGCCTTGCCGCTGGTGTTGGCGCCGATCCTGATCTTCGGCCGCCGGGTGCGCAGCCTGTCGCGTTTGAGCCAGGACCGTATCGCCGATGTCGGCAGTTACGTATCCGAAACCCTTGGACAGATCAAAACCGTGCAGGCCTACAACCATCAGGTGCAGGATGAGCAACGCTTCGCGGTGACCGTTGAAGAGGCGTTCGACACTGCGCGTAAACGCATCATGCAGCGGGCCTGGTTGATCACCCTGGTGATCATGCTGGTGCTCGGTGCTGTTGGGGTGATGCTCTGGGTCGGTGGCATGGACGTGATCGCCGGGCGCATTTCCAGTGGTGAACTGGCGGCCTTTGTCTTTTACAGCCTGATCGTCGGCGGTGCCTTTGGCACCTTGAGCGAAGTGATCGGCGAGTTGCAGCGGGCGGCGGGTGCGGCCGAG
Source organism: Pseudomonas sp. GW821-FHT07G10 (assembly GCF_059418545.1). Taxonomy (NCBI): domain Bacteria; kingdom Pseudomonadati; phylum Pseudomonadota; class Gammaproteobacteria; order Pseudomonadales; family Pseudomonadaceae; genus Pseudomonas; species Pseudomonas sp. GW821-FHT07G10. The sequence goes on from NZ_JBWKQB010000005.1 coordinate 160,642, forward strand.
CGGATTGCTGAATTGTTGCGTTCGGAAAACATCATCCAGGCGCCGGTCACCGGGCGAGTCCAATTGCCGGAGCGTGTCGAAGGTAATCTGGTTTTGCAGGACCTGCGTTTCTCCTATCCGTCGCGCCCGGAAAGCTATGCCATCGACGGACTCAATCTGACCATCCAGGCCGGCGAAACCCTGGCGCTGGTCGGGCCTTCGGGTGCTGGCAAATCAACCGTTTACGATCTGCTGCTGCGTTTCTACGACCCGACGCAGGGCCGCATCCTGCTTGATGGGCACCCACTGCCCCGGCTCGACCCCATGGACCTGCGCCGCTGTTTTGCGCTGGTTTCGCAAAGCCCCGCGCTGTTTTTTGGCAGCATCGAAGAGAACATCCGCTACGGAAATCCATCGGCGACCCTGGCCCAGGTGCAAGAAGCGGCAAAAATTGCCTACGCTCACGAATTCATCGAGAAAATGCCCCACGGCTACCAGACTCACCTCGGCGACAGCGGCCTGGGTCTCTCCGGCGGACAGCGCCAGCGCCTGGCAATCGCCCGGGCGCTGCTGGTCGATGCGCCGATCCTGTTGCTGGACGAAGCCACCAGTGCCCTCGACGCCCAAAGCGAACACTTGATCCAGCAGGCCCTGCCAAGCCTGATGAAAAACCGCACCACCCTGGTCATCGCCCATCGCCTGGCCACGGTCAAAAATGCTGATCGTATTGCGGTGATGGATCAAGGAAAACTGGTAGCGATCGGCACCCATCAGGAGCTGATCGCCAGCAATGCGCTGTATGCGCAGTTGGCGGCGTTGCAGTTTAATGATGGCAAGCCTGAACTCGATGTCCGACCGTGAATGATCGTTCCCGCGCAAAGCGTGGGAACGATCAATCTACAGGGTCATTGATCATCAAAATACCGCTCATGCCAGTCCACAAGTGGTTGTGGGGCGTTGAGTTTCTGGCCGTAGATCACCGAGTAGGACAGCACGTTCTGCACGTACTGGCGGGTTTCGTCGAAGGGGATGCTTTCAACCCAGACATCGAAGCTCAGGTGATCGGCGCCTCTGAGCCATTGCCGCACGCGGGCGGGGCCTGCGTTGTAGGCGGCGGAGGCGAGTACCCGGTTACCGTTGAACTGGCTGTGGACCTGGCTCAGGTAGGCGGCACCGAGCTGGATGTTCTTGTCCGGGTCCAGTATTTGCTGCGACGAGGCCAGGGGAATGCTGAATTTTCGCGCGGTTTCCCTGGCGGTGACGGGCATCAGTTGCATCAAGCCGCTGGCGCCGACACCGGAGCGAGCGTCGTCCATGAACGCGCTTTCCTGGCGAGTGATAGCGAACACCCAGCTTGAATGCAGGCCGCGGATCCTGGCTTCTCGCACCAGGGTTTCGCGGTGGGCCATCGGGAAGCGAATGTCCAGATCATCCCAGTATTGAGCCTGGCTGATGGTGCGGATCGCCGGGAAGTACCATTTCAGGTCGTAGGCCAGTTTGGCCTGAGCGACCATTTCGTCACGGTTGAAGCGACGGCTGACGTGGTACCACTCGCGGCGCCCGTCGACGATCTGGCCACGGGCATGGAATTCCAGGGCGCGACGCACGCCCGGGGTGTTGCGGACCTTGTTGATGATCGCCTGGCTGAGCACCAGGGGTTTGTTGATCAGCGAATACGGCGACTGCGCGCGATCGGCGGCGAGGAAGCCGTAGAAATCACGCTCATGAGCGAGGTTCTTATAAAGGACCAGCGCTTCCGGATTCTGCGGCTGAGCCAGTTCCAGGCTGCGAGCCTGCCAGTAACGCCAGCGGTTGGTAGTGGCCAGGTCCTGCGGCAGTCTGCGGGTCAACTGATAGGCGTCATCCCAGCGCGCCAGGCGCAACAGCAAGCGCAGGCGCCATTCGGAGACGGTGTTGTCACGCAGTTCCGGGTCGTACTTGGTCATCACGTCGAGGGCGCGGCTGTCGAATCGTCGCGCCAGAGTCAGGCCGATTTCCCGGGCGATTGCCACTTTTTCGTCACGTGAGAAGTGCATACTGCTGGCATAGCTGTCGAGCAGGCTCATGGCGATGTCCGGATCCTGGCGTGCCAGGCGGCGCAGGCCCAGACCGACCACGTCGGACATGGCTTCATCGACGGGCGTGAAGCGCGATGGCTGGCTGAGCAGTTCCGGTCGCTGGGCGACGTCGATCAGCAATCTGCCCTGCGGGGCGAGGGTGGTCATACTGTTGACCAGGCTCTTGGCCAGCGGGTAGTTGCGGGCGTCGGCGGCCAGCTTGGCGCGCTGCCAGCGTTTCTGTTCGGTCAGCTGACCTTCTGCGGCCCACTGAGCGAACAGTGCGTCGCAAGCGGCGGGCTGGGACTTTCCTGTCAGCCAGAGCTTTTCAGTGTTGGCATAGCCTGCGGCCTTGAGGTTGTGGCCCAGCTGATATTGAGCATTGAGACAGTCCAGCTCGGTGAAATTGAGCTTGGGGTCGTAGTATTTGACGAAAGGTTGCCAGTCGCCACGCTCGGCCAGCCAGCGTAGCCAGCGCAGTTTCATCCAGTTGGCTTGCGGCAGGTCACCGTGTTCGGCGAGGAATCTCTCGATCTCGTCGTTGCTGGCGGTTTTCAGTCGGGCGGTCAGTTCGTCGTAGGCCAGGTACGGCTCCAGCGGGTAATCGCTGAGCGCTTGGCTGTATCGGAAGTACGGGCCCGAATCACCCTTGGCCAAGGCGCGCTTGGCTTCATCGTAATACTGGCGTTGTTGCGACAGGTCCACCGCCTGGGCGGATTGCACGGTAGTGGCAGAGAGAAGCAGACAAGATAAAAAGCTGAAAAGGCGACTGCGCATGAGACGTCCGGGCAGAGAAAACGTGGCAAGTGCCGACGGTGCCAACACTGATTGCCTGTAGCTTAGCCTTTTGCCAGCAGCCGGCGAAAGCTTTGCCGGTCCGCCGGTGCAAGTTCCGGGTAATTGTTGTTCAGGGTGCTGCGAAGATGAAAATGCCGGCCGCATCAAACCTCAAGTCAGGTAGAATGCGCGCCCGGTTTTTGGAGAAGCTCATGACCCTGCTCAAATTCAGCGATGTGTCCCTTGCTTTCGGCGCTATGCCGTTGTTGGACAAGGTGTCCTGGCAGATCGCCCGTGGTGAGCGGGTGTGCATCATCGGCCGCAACGGCACTGGCAAATCCAGCATGATGAAGCTGGTCAAAGGTGACCAGAAGCCCGATGACGGCTCCGTCTGGCGCGCGCCGGGGCTCAAAATCGGCGAATTACCGCAAGAATTGCCACTGGCCGACGAGCGGACTGTGTTCGACGTGGTTGCCGAGGGCCTGGACGGCGTCGGCGAGCTGCTCGCGCAGTATCACCACCTCAGCCAGAACATCGTCACTGACGCTGATCTGGACAAGCTGATGCACGTCCAGCACGACCTCGAAGCCCGTGACGGCTGGCGCTTGCAGCAATTGGTAGACAGCACCTTGAGCCGTCTGCAACTGCCGGCCGACAAGACCCTCGCCGAATTGTCCGGCGGCTGGCGTCGTCGCGTCCTGCTGGCTCAGGCGCTGGTGTCGGAACCGGATCTGCTGCTGCTCGACGAACCGACCAACCACCTGGACATTGGTGCGATTGCCTGGCTCGAAGAGGCGCTGAAGGATTTCCAGGGCGCCGTGTTGTTCATCACGCACGACCGTTCATTCCTGCAAAACCTGGCGACCCGGATCCTCGAACTGGACCGTGGCGGCCTGATCGACTGGAACGGCGACTACGCCAGCTTCCTGGTTCACAAGGAAGCCACTCTGGCAGCCGAAGAGACCGCCAACGCCTTGTTCGACAAGCGCCTGGCCCAGGAAGAAGTCTGGATCCGTCAGGGCATCAAAGCCCGTCGCACCCGTAACGAAGGCCGCGTTCGTGCCCTGAAGGCCCTGCGCGTTGAGCGTAGCGAGCGTCGTGAGCGTACCGGCAAGGCCAACATTCAGCTGGACACTGCCGACAAGTCCGGCAAGCAAGTGATGGTCCTCGAGAATGTCAGCTTCGCTCACCCGGATGGCCCGTTCCTGATCAAGGATTTCTCCATGGTCCTGCAGCGCGGCGACCGTATCGGTCTGCTGGGTGCCAACGGTACTGGCAAAACCACATTGCTGAAGCTGATGCTCAGTGGTTTGCAGCCTACCAGCGGTAAAGTTGAGGAGGGCACGCGAATCGATGTGGCCTATTTCGACCAGCTGCGCCATCAGCTGGATCTGGAAAAGACCGTGATCGATAACGTCGCCGAAGGTCGCGACTTCATCGACATTGACGGCCAAAGCCGCCACGTTCTGAGCTACCTCGGCGACTTCCTGTTCAGCCCGCAGCGTGCCCGCACGCCGGTCAAGGCGTTGTCCGGTGGTGAGCGTGCCCGTTTGTTGCTGGCCAAGCTGTTCAGTAAGCCGGCCAACTTGCTGGTACTCGACGAACCGACCAACGACCTGGATGTGGAAACCCTCGAACTGCTGGAAGAGGTCCTGCTGACCTTCCAGGGTACAGTCTTGATGGTCAGCCACGACCGGGCATTCCTCGATAACGTGGTCACCAGCACCCTGGTCTTCGAAGGTGAAGGCAAGGTTCGTGAATACGTCGGTGGTTATCAGGACTGGCTGCGTCAGGGCGGTTCGCCGCGTCTGTTGGGCGTGACCGAGAACAAGTCAGGCAAAGCCGAGCTGAACTCTGCGGTCGTTACTGCCGCACCTGCGCCAGTGGTTGCTCAAGAAGCACCAGCGGCCAAGAAAAAGCTCAGCTACAAACTGCAGCGCGAACTGGAAGCCTTGCCAGGCGATATTGAAGCCAAAGAGCAGAAAATTGCGGGTGTCGAGGCTGAAATGGCGGATGCGGGCTTCTATCAGCGTCCTGCCGCACAGACTGCTGCGGTAATCGCTCAGCTTGAGCAATTGCAGGCTGAGCTCGAAGTGTTGGTCGAGCGTTGGGCAGAGCTGGATGCCTGATTGATCTGCTAGCGGTATAAAAAAGCCCGGCCTTACCTATGTGAGCGCCGGGCTTTTTGTATGAAACACGGTTTCCCCTGAAGGGGCTCGGGTTCAGCTCTTGACCAGTCGCACAGCAAGCACATCGCAGGGTGCGCCGTGCAGGACATCATTGGCGGTGGACCCGAGCAGCAGCGCCAGCCCATGTCTGCCGTGGCTGCCGACGACAATCAGGTCGCAGCCTTGCTCCTTGGCCAGATGATGGATCTCCTGGCGTGGCTGACCGTAGGTCAAATGGCTGTTGGCCTTGGTGGCCTCCGGGTATTTCAGGATCAATCGCTCAAGACGCTCTTTGGCCTGATCGAACTGTTGTTGCTGCAATTGCGAAAGGTCCATCGGAACATCGCCGCCAAAAGCCATGGCCATGGGCTCGACTATATGGACCAGTGAGAGTTTGGCGCCGCTGCTGACTGACAGTTCACGAGCGCGCTTGATGACAGGGTCGCATTCTTCAGTGAGGTCAACAGCGACCAGGATGTGTTCATAGGACATGGACGGCGCTCCGGAGGATTGCGATGACGGTAAGTATGGCTGGTTTCAAGCGGATTGGTTTCAGTGTGGCGCAATCCGCTCCTCAAGAATCGGGAGTACACATATGACGGTCTGGATAGTGGTGTCAATCCTTGCGTTGGTTCTGAGTCCGCTGGCCTGGTTGCGACCTTCGCGCCATCAGAGCGGGCGGATGGCTCTGCGCATGGAGGCGCGGCGCATGGGTCTGGCCATGCAACTGGCCCCTCAGGAGTGGCCGCACTGGCTGGAGCCGGAGCCGCCGAGCCCTTGCGGCCAATACCATCGGCCGCGACGCAGTGTTCAAGCGGCGTGCTGGAGTTATTGGCAGACAGCGCCAGGTGTCTGGGTCAATCAGTGGCGAGAAGTTTGTCAGGATGATGCGTTGCTGGAGCATTTCAAGACGTTGCCGGCCAATGTGTTCAAGATCGAAGCGGACAAGCAAATGATTGCGTTGTATTGGGGGGAGAAGGGCGAGGCTAGTGTTTTGCAGGATATTGCAGCAGTTCTCAAAGCGCTCGCCTGAAAGCATTTCCCTGTAGCAGCAGCTTGGCGGCAGCTGCTACAGGTGCTTCGCTTGATTGGCAGGCAATAAAAAGCCCGACATCATCATCGGGCTGGAGTTGGCCAGGCAGGCCGGTAATTCGCTAAATCGCAACGGCACAGGTTCCGTGGCGCTGATCTTACGCTTGGCATTCGCTCAAAGCGTTCATGTTTTTCTTTGTGGTGCTTGCCAGCTTAGCTCGATAAACGAAGAGCGAAGCGGGTTAGGGCGACTTTTCTAAATATTGACTCTATGAATGATCAAACATGGATTGGCATGTTGATGATCTCTGCAGCGCTGGCATGACTGCAAAGTCGCGTTTCAACCAGCATTTTGGGCGATTGACAATTGCCTGAAATTCCGTGAAGGTGGCGTACCCAAATCAAACGGGCGTATGAAATGAGCGTTTGTATTACAGACGGCTCCTACAGAATCCCGACTATCGCGTTGGCGGGTGTGCCTGGCGGATTGGCGTAGCATCGACGGTAACGTCAATGCCGAGCCAGAAGTTAGCGTCCGACGTGTACTGTTCAGCTTCCATATCGTGGAGATCAGTTGATGATTTACGAAGGTAAAGCCATCACGGTTAAGGCTCTTGAAAGTGGCATCGTCGAATTGAAATTCGACCTCAAGGGTGAGTCCGTCAACAAGTTCAATCGTCTAACCCTGAACGAATTGCGTCAGGCCGTAGACACTATCAAGGCAGATGCTTCGATCAAGGGTGTGATCGTCAGCAGTGGCAAGGACGTGTTCATCGTCGGTGCCGACATCACCGAATTCGTCGACAACTTCAAGCTGCCTGATGCAGAGCTTGTTGCAGGCAACCTCGAAGCGAATAAGATTTTCAGCGATTTCGAAGACCTGAATGTTCCGACCATCGCCGCGATCAACGGCATCGCTTTGGGCGGCGGTCTGGAAATGTGCCTGGCAGCGGATTACCGCGTCATGGCCACTACCGCCAAAATCGGCCTGCCGGAAGTCAAGCTGGGCATCTACCCAGGCTTCGGCGGTACTGTACGCTTGCCACGAATCATCGGTGCCGACAACGCCATCGAATGGATTGCCGCCGGTAAGGAAAATCGTGCCGACGACGCGCTGAAAGTCGGCGCCGTCGATGCTGTGGTTGCTCCAGAGAAGCTGCAGGAAGCCGCACTGGAACTGATCAAGCGCGCCATTTCCGGCGAGTTCGATCACAAGGCCAAGCGCCAGCCGAAGCTTGAAAAGCTCAAGCTCAACGCAATCGAACAAATGATGTCTTTCGAAACCGCCAAAGGTTTCGTAGCCGGTCAGGCGGGCCCGAACTACCCGGCACCGGTCGAAGCGATCAAGACCATCCAGAAAGCCGCGAACTTCGGTCGCGACAAGGCACTGGAAATCGAAGCCGCCGGCTTCGTGAAACTGGCCAAGACCTCTGCTGCGCAGAGCTTGATCGGTCTGTTCCTGAACGATCAGGAGCTGAAGAAAAAGGCCAAGGCCTACGATGAAGTCGCCAAAGACGTGAAGCAGGCTGCCGTACTCGGCGCCGGCATCATGGGCGGCGGTATCGCGTACCAGTCGGCTTCCAAAGGCACGCCGATCCTGATGAAGGACATCAACGAGCACGGTATCGAGCAGGGCCTGGCGGAAGCCGCCAAGCTGCTGGTGAGCCGCGTTGATAAAGGTCGCATGACCGCAGCGAAAATGGCTGAAGTGCTCAACGGCATTCGTCCTACGCTGTCTTACGGTGATTTCGGTCACGTCGACCTGGTGGTCGAAGCGGTCGTCGAGAACCCCAAGGTCAAGCAAGCTGTTCTGGCTGAAGTCGAAGACAAGGTCAAAGAGGACACCATCCTCGCGTCGAACACCTCGACTATTTCCATCAGCCTGTTGGCCAAGGCCCTCAAGCGTCCGGAAAACTTCGTCGGCATGCACTTCTTCAACCCGGTGCACATGATGCCGTTGGTGGAAGTGATCCGTGGTGAGAAGTCCAGCGAACTGGCGGTTGCCACCACCGTTGCCTACGCCAAGAAAATGGGCAAGAACCCGATCGTCGTCAATGACTGCCCGGGCTTCCTGGTCAACCGTGTCCTGTTCCCGTATTTCGGCGGTTTCGCCAAGCTGGTCAGCGCCGGTGTGGACTTCGTCCGTATCGACAAGATCATGGAAAAATTCGGCTGGCCGATGGGTCCTGCGTACCTGATGGACGTTGTCGGTATCGACACCGGTCACCACGGTCGTGACGTGATGGCTGAAGGCTTCCCGGACCGCATGAAGGACGATCGCCGCTCGGCCGTCGACGTGCTCTACGAAGCCAAGCGCCTGGGCCAGAAGAACGGCAAGGGCTTCTACGCCTATGAGGCCGACAAGAGCGGCAAGCAGAAGAAGGTCGCCGACCCGTCGGTGCTGGAAGTGCTCAAGCCGATCGTCTTCGAGCAGCGTGAAGTGACCGACGAAGACATCATCAACTGGATGATGATCCCGCTTTGCCTGGAAACCGTGCGTTGCCTGGAAGACGGCATCGTTGAAACCGCTGCCGAAGCCGACATGGGTCTGGTCTACGGTATTGGTTTCCCTCCATTCCGTGGCGGCGCGCTGCGTTACATCGATTCCATCGGTGTTGCAGAGTTCGTTGCCCTGGCTGACCAGTACGCTGATCTGGGCGCCCTGTACCACCCGACCGCGAAGCTGCGTGAAATGGCCCAGAACGGCCAGCGCTTCTTCGGTTAAGCGCCCACACTAGAGCGAGAGTGAACTATATGAGCTTGAATCCTAGAGACGTCGTGATTGTCGACTTCGGTCGCACCCCGATGGGCCGCTCCAAGGGCGGCATGCACCGCAACACCCGTGCCGAAGACATGTCGGCGCACCTGATCAGCAAGCTGCTGGAACGTAACGTCAAGGTTGATCCGGCTGAAGTCGAAGACGTGATCTGGGGCTGCGTCAACCAGACCCTGGAGCAGGGCTGGAACATCGCCCGTATGGCGTCCCTGATGACTCAGATCCCTCACACCGCTGCCGGCCAGACGGTCAGCCGCCTGTGTGGCTCCTCGATGAGTGCGTTGCACACCGCTGCGCAAGCGATCATGACCGGCAATGGTGACGTGTTCGTCGTTGGCGGCGTCGAGCATATGGGCCATGTGAGCATGATGCACGGTGTCGATCCGAACCCGCACATGTCGCTGTACGCGGCAAAAGCCTCGGGCATGATGGGCCTGACCGCAGAAATGCTCGGCAAGATGCACGGCATCACCCGTGAGCAGCAGGATGCCTTTGGCGTGCGTTCCCACCAGCTCGCCCATAAAGCGACCGTGGAAGGAAAGTTCAAAGACGAAATCATCCCGATGCAGGGTTACGACGAGAACGGTTTCCTGAAACTGTTCGACTACGACGAAACCATCCGTCCGGAAACTACCCTGGAAAGCCTGGCGGTATTGAAGCCAGCGTTCAACCCCAAGGGTGGTACCGTGACGGCGGGTACTTCCTCGCAGATCACTGATGGTGCTTCGTGCATGATCGTGATGTCGGCGCAGCGTGCTCAGGACCTGGGTATCCAGCCAATGGCGGTCATTCGCTCGATGGCAGTGGCAGGTGTGGACCCGGCGATCATGGGCTATGGTCCAGTACCGGCAACACAGAAAGCACTGAAGCGTGCAGGTTTGGGTATTGCTGATATCGACTTCTTCGAACTCAACGAAGCGTTCGCTGCACAGGCGCTGCCGGTGCTGAAAGATTTGAAAGTGCTCGACAAGATGAACGAGAAGGTTAACCTGCACGGCGGCGCGATTGCTTTGGGCCATCCATTCGGTTGTTCCGGTGCGCGTATCTCCGGCACCTTGCTCAATGTGATGAAGCAAAATGGCGGCACCTTCGGTGTGTCCACCATGTGCATTGGTCTCGGCCAGGGTATTGCCACCGTCTTCGAACGCGTTTAAGCGTTTCGTCGATGGAAGCCGGGGCCTTGTGCCCCGGTTTTTGTTTTTCTGAAGATTTATTTTTTATGTGCAGGAGGGCCAGAACATGAATTTACTACCCGGGCTCTATGAGCATTACAAGGGGCCGCAATACCGTGTTTTCGCAGTCGCGCGGCATTCCGAAACCGAAGAAGAAGTGGTGTTCTACCAAGCTCTGTATGGCGATTACGGCTTTTGGGTGCGTCCCCTGAGCATGTTCCTGGAGTCGGTCGAAGTTGACGGCGAGCAGGTGCCACGCTTTGCTTTGGTTCAGGCCGAACCAAGCCTTTTTTCCAGGCCATAAGCGCAGGGCGCGCAGAACCCTGCGCTTGACCTCACCTTGTTGCCACTATATATAGCGGTGCCGCGTCAGGCGCCAATCGCCTTTCACTTCTAGAATTCAGGAATTTTCTGATCCATGGGCAAATCGCTGGTCATTGTGGAATCCCCGGCTAAGGCCAAGACCATCAACAAGTATCTGGGCAACCAATACGTGGTGAAGTCGAGTATCGGCCATATCCGAGACCTGCCCACCAGCGGTTCGGCTAGCGCCAGCAAAGAGCCTGCTGCCAAGCGTGGCAAGGCCGCCGCAGGTGAAGCGCCCGCGCTCTCTCCGAAAGAGAAGGCGCGCAAGCAGCTGGTCTCGCGCATGGGCGTCGATCCGGATCATGGCTGGAAAGCCAAGTACGAGATCCTTCCCGGCAAGGAAAAAGTCATCGAAGAGCTGCGCCGGCTCGCCAAAGATGCTGACACCATCTATCTCGCAACCGACTTGGATCGCGAAGGGGAAGCCATTGCCTGGCACCTGCGCGAAGCCATCGGTGGTGATGACAGTCGCTATAAGCGCGTGGTGTTCAACGAAATCACCAAGAAGGCGATTCAGGAGGCCTTCTCCCAGCCAGGCGAGCTGGACATCGATCGGGTCAATGCCCAGCAAGCGCGTCGTTTCCTCGACCGCGTGGTGGGCTACATGGTCTCGCCGCTGCTGTGGCAGAAGATCGCCCGTGGTTTGTCCGCAGGTCGTGTGCAATCGGTTGCGGTGAAGCTGGTCGTTGAGCGTGAGCGCGAAATTCGTGCGTTCAACCCGGAAGAGTATTGGGAAGTCCATGCGGACCTCGGTACCACCAAGGGCGCCAACGTGCGTTTTGAAGTGGCCCGTGAAAACGGCGAAGCCTTCAAGCCGCTCAACGAAACCCATGCCATGGCCGCACTGGAAAAGCTCAAGGCTTCCAGTTACACCATTGCCAAGCGTGAAGACAAGCCGACCAGCAGCAAGCCGTCGGCACCGTTCATTACTTCCACCCTGCAACAGGCCGGTAGCAACCGCTTGGGCTTTGGTGTGAAGAAAACCATGATGATGGCTCAGCGTCTGTACGAAGCGGGTTACATCACTTATATGCGTACCGACTCGACCAATCTCTCGGTCGATGCCGTGGAAATGGCGCGTACTTACATTGAAGGCGAGTTCGGCAGCAAATACCTGCCGGCCGCGCCGAACGTCTACGGCAGCAAGGAAGGCGCGCAAGAGGCCCACGAAGCAATTCGTCCTTCCGACGTGAATACCCATCCAAGCAAGCTGGTGGGTATGGAACGTGACGCTGAGCGCCTCTACGAGCTGATCTGGCGCCAGTTCGTCGCTTGCCAGATGCTGCCGGCGCAATACCTGTCGACCACCGTCAGCGTCACTGCCGGCACCTTCGAGCTGCGGGCCAAGGGTCGTATCCTCAAATTCGACGGCTACACCCGCGTCATGCCGCAAATGACCAAGCCGGGCGACGACGATGTGCTGCCAGACATGGCCCAGGGCGATGTCATGAAGCTGATCAAGCTCGACCCGAGCCAGCACTTCACCAAGCCGCCTGCGCGTTATTCCGAAGCGAGCCTGGTCAAGGAAATGGAAAAGCGCGGTATCGGTCGTCCTTCGACCTACGCGGCGATCATTTCGACGATCCAGGACCGTGGCTACGTTGCACTGCATAACCGTCGTTTCTACTCCGAAAAGATGGGTGACATCGTTACCGAGCGACTGTCCGAGAGCTTCTCCAACCTGATGGATTACGGTTTCACCGCCGGTATGGAAGAGAATCTCGATGACGTCGCCCAGGGCGAACGCGACTGGAAAAACGTGCTCGACGAGTTCTACGGCGACTTCAAGAAGAAACTCGAAGTGGCTGAAGGCGCGGAAAGCGGCATGCGTGCCAACGAACCGGTCATGACCGACATCCCGTGCGTCCAGTGCGGTCGTGCGATGCAGATCCGCACCGCCTCGACTGGCGTTTTCCTCGGTTGCTCGGGCTACAGTCTGCCGCCAAAGGAGCGTTGCAAGGCTACCGTCAACCTCGTTCCGGGCGATGAAATCGCCGCCGATGACGAGGGCGAGTCGGAGTCTCTGGTACTGCGCGGCAAGCACCGTTGCCCGATCTGCAGCACGGCGATGGATGCCTACCTGCTGGACGAGAAGCGCAAACTGCACATCTGCGGAAACAATCCGGATTGCGTAGGTTTCGAGATCGAAGAGGGTAATTATCGCATCAAGGGCTACGAAGGCCCGAGCCTGGAGTGCGACAAGTGTGGCAGCGAGATGCAGCTCAAGACTGGCCGTTTCGGCAAGTTCTTCGGTTGTACCAACGCGACCTGCAAGAACACTCGTAAACTGCTGAAAAGCGGCGACGCAGCGCCGCCGAAGATGGATCCGGTGAAAATGCCGGAACTCAAGTGCGAGAAGGTCAACGACACTTACATTCTGCGTGACGGTGCCTCCGGTCTGTTCCTGGCGGCGAGCCAGTTCCCGAAAAACCGCGAGACCCGTGCTCCGCTGGTAATCGAGATTGTGCCGCACAAGGACGAGATCGATCCGAAGTACCACTTCCTCTGCGAAGCGCCGAAGAAGGATCCGGACGGCCTGCCTGCCGTGATCCGTTACAGCCGCAAGACCAAAGAGCAGTACGTGCAGACTGAGGTTGACGGTAAACCGACTGGCTGGAAGGCATATTACGACGGCGGCAAGTGGACGGTTGAAGACAAGCGTCCATCAGCCAAGGCTTAAAAGGCGCTGTACACAAAAGGCCGCATGACAACCCTCGGGTTTTCATGCGGCCTTTTGTTTTGTGCTTGCGGGAAGCGGAGGTGATCCATGACACTGTCTGACCTGCGTGAAGCAATTATTTCGTTGTGGAGGCTGCCGTCATGGCCCACGAGCTCTATACCCGTACCAATCAGAAAATTTATTTCGCCGGTCTTTCATTGGAAGCGCTGGCCAGAGCCGAAGAGGGGCGGGCGATTAACTCCCAGGCGCTGGTTCAGGCGTGGCGCGAGTCGGTGTTGTTTCACCTGTACGGTGCGTTGCTTGGTTTGTGTCATGAGATTGCGGGCTTTTACCGCCTGCCTCAGGCCAATGCGCCACGGGCGGAAATGCTACTGACTCGCGAAGTACTCGAAACCATTGCCATTCCCGAGCTGGCTGAATTGGTGGAATTGGCGCAAAACCCTGAAACCTGGCTGGCGAAGCTGCTGGCGGCGCATGCTGCGCTGTTTCAGCCGCCACGAGCGCCGCACAAACCCAAGGGCGATGTGACGCAGCCGTTGATCGTTGCGGTCAACCTCGATGAGGAAGTGGAGTCAGAGTTGAGTCGGGAAGAATTGGAAAGCTGGCGTCAGAACCTGAAAGAGCTGGCGATTCGGTTTCGGGATGGGCTTAACGAGTGCTGAGGCGACCTGTAGCAGCTGCCGAACGCAGGCTTCGCCAGCTGCTACAAGGACGCAGGCTTCGCCAGCTGCTACAATGCCGGCCTTTCGTGGAGAACAGACCTTTATGCCAACGTCCTTTCTAGAAATTGTTGAGTTGCCTGACGGCCGTATCGAGCTGCGCAGGGCTGAGGACGAGGGTTCTCTGGTTACTTTGAATTTTTCCGAAGATGCCAAAGCGTTTCTGCAAGGTCAGCACGTTGAAGTGGCGAAGGCCATGTTGAGCGTTGGTGTGCAGATGGCTGGACGTCTGGTTGAAGGCGAATTTGAGAGAGAAGACGGGCCACGGATTCTTCACTGAGTCCGTTTGTCGGTTTTTTTGGTGCAATTCGTCGCTTCAAATCGGCTTCTCTATTCTTGAGAAGCCCCATGGTATTCAAGTTTCGTTACAGTCCTGTTGATCAACCCAGACGAATATTCAGGCTTTGCGCGTCCCCTGTGCGGGCAGCGCTGATCAGCTGTTGCCGTGCGCTGGGCGCCAGTGGGTTGAGCCAGCTGACAACAGTGTGGCTGCGGCCCAGGCGCAACGCCTCGCAAGTCAGTTGCTGAGCGCTTTGTGTGCCTCGTGGTTGCAGTAGCAAAATCCGCTCGCGGTTCAATCCTGCGTCCCGTAGCCAGGCCTGGGTCAGGCTCGATGGCGGGGCAATCAGTGTCAGCCAGCGAGCGTCCTGGTCCTGGCTCAACTCTCTGAGAATAGGGGCCAGCAGGTTCAGGCAGTTCCCGGCTGCACCGCGTAACGACAGTTCACTGAAAGCTTCGGGTTCGGCGCTCCAGGGCGACTCGACCACGTCTTTGAGGATCGGGGCGAGTGGCTGCGCCATAAACGCCTCGAACAGTGACAGTTGTGCTTGCTGTGGTGTGTGTGGGAACTGCATAAAGCCTCCTTTAGCGGCGAATGACGCCGACACTCAAGCCTTCGATCACCAGGTCCTGATCTTTCAGGTTCACTTCGATAGGGGCGAACTCGGGGTTTTCGGCAATCAGCCAGACTTTGCTGCCTTCACGCTTGAAGCGTTTCACGGTGACTTCATCGCCGATCCGGGCAACCACGATCTGGCCATTGCGCGCTTCGCGAGTGGTATGTACAGCGAGCAGATCACCGTCGAAAATGCCGACGTCTTTCATGCTCATGCCGTGTACGCGTAGCAGGTAGTCGGCGCGAGGATGGAAGAAAGCAGGGTTGATGTTGCAGGATTCTTCGATGTGCTGCTGTGCGAGAATCGGTGCGCCGGCGGCAACCCGGCCGATGATCGGCAGGGTAGAGTCATCGCCTGCCTTGGCTTCGAAGCCTGGGATGCGAATTCCGCGGGAAGCGCCTGGCGTCATCTCGATTGCACCCTTGCGGGCCAGTGCCTTGAGGTGTTCTTCAGCGGCGTTGGGTGACTTGAAACCCAGCTCCTGAGCGATTTCCGCGCGAGTCGGCGGGTAGCCGTTGTCTTCGAGGCAGCGTTTGATAAAAGCCAGAATCTCAGCTTGGCGTGGCGTCAGTTTTAGCATTTCGATCGCTCTGTCTTTTTATACAGTGACTGGGATTATATACAGTGGATCGTTCTTGGCAATCCTCCTTTTTATCCAGTCCGCCGGGCGGTCGAATTGCAGCTGATCGTGCCGTGAGTTGCAGGACTGACTACACAGTCAGACTTGTGTGATTTAATAGGTGACTGACCGGCCGGAAAACGGACAGGCAGGCTTGACAAGGTAAAGTCTGAAACGTATGTTTCAAACAAGTGTTTGTCAGGCGGAGTAGCCATGGCCCAGTCCGAAACCGTTGAACGTATTCTCGATGCTGCCGAGCAGTTGTTCGCGGAAAAAGGGTTTGCCGAAACCTCATTACGGCTGATCACCAGCAAGGCCGGGGTTAACCTGGCGGCGGTGAACTATCATTTCGGTTCAAAAAAAGCGCTGATTCAGGCGGTTTTTTCGCGTTTCCTCGGTCCCTTCTGCGTCAGTCTCGATCGCGAGCTCGAGCGGCGTCAGGCCAAGCCGGACAACAAGCCGAGCCTGGAAGAACTGCTGGAAATCCTCGTCGAGCAAGCTCTGGTGGTTCAGCCACGCAGTGGCAACGACCTCTCTATTTTCATGCGTTTGCTGGGGCTGGCTTTCAGTCAGAGCCAGGGGCACTTGCGTCGCTATCTGGAAGACATGTACGGCAAGGTGTTCCGCCGCTACATGATGCTGGTCAACGAGGCCGCGCCGCGTATTCCACCTATCGAACTGTTCTGGCGCGTGCATTTCATGCTGGGTGCAGCGGCGTTCAGCATGTCGGGTATCAAAGCCCTGCGGGCAATTGCCGAGACCGATTTTGGGGTCAATACCTCGATTGAGCAGGTAATGCGTTTGATGGTGCCGTTTCTGGCGGCCGGTATGCGCGCTGAAACCGGCGTCACCGATGATGGCATGGCCACCGCACAGCTAAGACCGCGCAGTAAATCGACCCCAGCGGTCGCCAAGGTTTAGCCGCACACGGGTGGGCGCGACTGCTTACATCCGCTAAGCTAGCCGCCCATGCCGACTCCAGTTTTAGATCCGCTCCATATCCTCTGCGCCGGCCCTCTGTTGCCGGGCTTTGCCTGTGGCGATCCGGTCGTGCGTCTGCATCGGGCCGGGCTCATCGTTGATGTGCCGTGCGCGCATCCCGTTATTAAGGAATTTCTATGACATCTGGCCTGCAAGGCTCCTTGATGGTGGACGTCGCCGGTACCTGGCTGACGGCTGAAGATCGCCAATTGTTGCGCCAACCCGAAGTGGGTGGCTTGATCATTTTTGCGCGCAATATCGAGCATCCGCGCCAGGTGCGTGAGCTGAGTGCATCGATCCGCGCCGTGCGTGCGGACCTGCTGTTGGCGGTAGACCAGGAAGGCGGTCGGGTACAACGTCTACGCCAGGGCTTTGTGCGTTTGCCGGCGATGCGGGCGATTGCCGATAACCCCAATGCCGAGTATCTGGCCGAGCAGTGTGGCTGGATCATGGCGACTGAAGTGCTGGCGGTCGGCCTCGACTTGAGTTTCGCTCCGGTACTGGACCTGGACTATCAGCGCAGCGCTGTCGTGGGCAGTCGTTCATTTGAAGGGGATCCAGAGCGCGCGGCTTTACTGGCGGGAGCTTTTATTCGCGGAATGAACAGCGCCGGTATGGCTGCCACCGGCAAGCACTTTCCCGGTCACGGCTGGGCGGAGGCTGATTCCCATGTGGCCATCCCGACCGACGAGCGCAGCCTGGAAGACATTCGCGCCAATGACCTGGTGCCGTTTGCCCGTTTGAGCAAACAGTTGGCGGCGGTGATGCCGGCCCACGTTATCTACCCTCAAGTCGATTCTCAACCTGCTGGTTTCTCTCGCCGTTGGTTGCAGGACATCCTGCGCGGTGAATTGCAATTTGATGGCGTCATCTTCAGCGATGACCTGTCCATGGCCGGTGCTCACGTAGTTGGCGATGCGGCGAGTCGAATCGAGGCGGCGCTGTCGGCCGGTTGCGATATGGGGCTGGTGTGTAACGATCGTGCGGCTGCCGAGCTGGCCTTGAGCGCCGCCCAGCGATTGAAGGTCACGCCGTCTGCGCGTATCGCGCGAATGCGCGGCAAAGCGTTCGCGACTACCGAATACCGCCAGGATCCGCGCTGGCTGGCGGCCCTTGGCGCGCTCAAAGATGCCCAACTGATTGATTAAGGATTTTTGCAATGACGGTTTACGCGATTATTGGTGGCACTGGACTCACTCAGCTCGAAGGCTTGAGCATTCGCCAATCGTTGCCGCTGGATACGCCGTACGGGACGCCTTCGGCGGACATCCAGTTCGGCGAATACGCCGGGCGTGAAGTGCTGTTTCTGGCGCGTCACGGCCATCCTCACCGTTTTCCACCGCATCAGGTGAATTACCGGGCCAATATCTGGGCCTTGAAACAGGCGGGTGCCGAGGCGATTCTGGCGGTCAACGCAGTGGGCGGAATTCATGCGGCAATGGGCACAGGGCATTTTTGTGTCCCCCACCAGCTCATTGACTACACCAGCGGTCGTGAACACACCTACTTTGCCGATGATCTTGAGCAGGTCACTCACATCGACTTCAGCTATCCCTACAGCGAACCACTGCGAGAGAAGCTGATCGCCGCGCTGGCGGCTGAGGGTTGTGCCTACAGCAGTCATGGCGTGTATGCCTGCACCCAGGGGCCGCGTCTGGAAACCGTAGCCGAGATCGCCCGACTGGAGCGCGATGGTTGCGATATCGTTGGCATGACCGGCATGCCGGAAGCTGCACTGGCTCGTGAGCTGGATGTGGCTTACGCGTGTCTGGCGCTGGTGGTGAACCCGGCGGCGGGCAAGTCCACCGCGGTGATCACCATGGCCGAGATCGAGCAAGCGTTGCAGGACGGTATGGGCAAGGTCAAATCGACCCTGGCGCGGGTGTTGGCGGGCTGAGTTGTAGGAGCAGAGCTTGCTCCGGGCGGCGTTCCGACGATGACGATCTCAAGGACGCCATCGCCGGCAAGCCGTGCTCCTACAGGATAGCGGTATAACCGGCGCCGCTATCCTTTTGACTTATGCGGCAGCGGCGCAAACAACGCTTCAATATCCTCGCTTTGCAATTTCCAGTCCCCGGTCTTGCGTCCATCCAGCACTCCCGCCGCCAGGTCGGATTTTTCCTTTTGTAGATGCTGAATCTTCTCTTCGACGGTTCCGCGAGCAATCATCTTGTAGACGAATACCGGCTTCTCCTGACCGATGCGATAGGCGCGGTCGGTGGCCTGGTTTTCGGTGGCCGGGTTCCACCACGGATCATAGTGGATGACGGTGTCGGCCTCGGTCAGGTTCAAGCCCACACCACCGGCCTTCAGGCTGATCAGGAAGATTTGCAGCTTGCCACTCTGAAATGCCTTCACCGGCGTGCGTCGATCCCGGGTTTGTCCGGTCAACAGTGCATAGGCGATGCCGCGGCGTTTCAGTTCCTCTTCGATCAGGGACAGCATCGAGGTGAATTGCGAAAACAGTAAAATGCGTCGACCCTCTTCGAAAAGCTCCTCGAGCATTTCCATCAAGCTGTCGAGTTTGCCGGACGAGCTGCCGCGCGCTGGTGGGGCCTCATTGACCAGTCGCAAATCACAGCAGACCTGACGCAGTTTGAGCAGCGCCTCGAGGATGATGATCTGGCTGCGGGCAAGGCCTTTGCGGGTGATCTCGTCGCGGACTTTTTTATCCATGGCCAGGCGCATGGTTTCATAGACGTCACGCTGCGCTTCGTTGAGCTCGACCCAGTGGATGATCTCGGTTTTCGGCGGCAGTTCGGTGGCGACCTGTTCTTTGGTCCGGCGCAACAGAAAGGGTTTGATCCGGCCATTGAGATGCTGCAGCCGTACTTCACTGGCACGCTTTTCGATCGGCACGCGGTAATCGCGATTGAAGGTCTTCACGTCGCCGAGCCAACCGGGCAACAGGAAGTGAAACAGCGACCACAGTTCGCCTAAATGATTTTCCAGTGGTGTACCGCTCAAGCACAGGCGTTGCCGGGCATTGAGCTCGCGCGCGGCATGGGCAGCCTTGCTGTTGGGGTTCTTGATGTATTGTGCTTCATCAAGGATCAGAACATGCAGCGGCAGGGCGGCGAGACGCTCAACATCCTTGGGCAGCAGCGCATAAGTGGTCAGGATCAGGTCGTAATCCGTCAACTCGTCGAAGTGCTTTTTGCGCCCGGCACCGTACAACGCCAGAATTTTGAGTTGCGGGGTGAAGTGCGCCGCCTCATCAAGCCAGTTGGGGATCAGGCTGGTGGGCATCACCACCATGCATGGCCGGTCCAGGCGTCCCGCGTTCTTCTCGCTCAGCACATGGGCCAGGGTTTGCAGAGTCTTGCCCAGCCCCATGTCGTCCGCGAGGATCCCGCCGACTTCCAGTTGCCGCAGCGACTGCATCCAGCTCAAACCTTCCAGCTGATAATGCCGTAGTGTGGCGTTCAGTCCGTCGGGTGCGGTCGTTGTGTAGTCTTTGATGTCCCGCAGACGCTGGGCGAAGGTGCGGATGTGGTCGCCGCCTTCCCAGAGCAGCGGCAATTCCTCCAGTGGGTTCAGGCGCGTTGCATCGGCGCTGCTCAAGCGCAGGGTGGTTGTGCCGGGCTCTTGCAGATAAAACTCGCCAAGGGTCGCCAGCACCGGCTTCAAACGGCCGAACGGCAGGGCTACCTGTAATGGGCCGTGCTCGGAGTTGGGGCGATTGGGGATGTTCACCAGAATCAGCTCGTCGTCGCGGCGTTTGGCAAGCCGTTCCGGGTTGAGCAATTCGGTGTGCGAGCGCATCAGATTGAGCAGGATTGGCAGCAGGCTCAGCCGCTCGCCATTGACGATAATTCCCAGCTCAAGGTCGAACCAGTCCCGCTCAGGTGCTTCTTCAACTGTGGCATACCAGTCATCGACGGCCGTCAGATCAAAGCCGAAGTCCTCATCGATCTGCAGCTCCCAGCCTTGGCTGCGCAGCTTTGGCAGCTCATTGAGGGTGAAGGTCAGCCAGGCGCTGTCGTTGACCATCTCAAACAGTTCGCCGGCGCTTTCCGGGAGTGCCTTGCTTTGTCGGGTAGCGATCTTGAAACCCAGGATTCGAAGCTGTTCGCGATAGGCGTTTTCGACTTCGGGATGGCGTTTGATCCGCAGTGTTTGCTGCTCCTGGCGAATCAGGATGTCAGAATTCTTCTGGCCGCTGACGTATTCATCCAGATAGCTGAAAGAGAGGGCGGCACGATGCTGGATGTAGCGCTGCATTTTGCCGTTGCGCGGCTCGAAGGCGCTGAATTCAATGCTCGCCAGCCACAGCCGCGGAACCGGTTGCACGTTATCCACTAACAGTTGTGGCAAGGCGGCCGGGCTACGGTTTTCCAGAACGGCCTGAAGCTTTTCCAGCAGTTCGGCATCTTGTGCGGCGGCCGGGTAAGCGAGGGTTTCCTGCACTTGCAGCAACACCGCCGCGCAGTGCTTGCAGTTGCTGCGGACCGGGCAGGTGCAGGTGGCATCGACCATCAGCAAGGTGCCTTTGGCTGACTCGCGCAAGCGAATGGTCTGACGGTAAACGTTGCCACCTGAGCCTTCGCAACTGGCGGTGATCGTACTGTCGCCGGCCTGGATGATTCTGGCGCGCTTTTCCAGGGCGTAGCGGCGTCCACGCTCCAGGCTTTGTTCTTTGAATCGACTGACCCAGGAAGGTGCCAGAGGTTTGGTCAGGGTCGGAGACATAGGGACTTCAATCAGTCCGGAATTTCAAGAGGGATTGGTGGCTTGGCCGGCGCCGAAAGCGAAGTGATCTTGATCAGCAGGCCCAGATGCCCGTTGTCCAGAAAGTTGAGTTGGCCATTTTTGGTGTGGCTGTTCTGCTTCAGTTGTTCGCTGGCGGTCACCAGGCCGTTGCTGTCGATCTGATTGATCCAGAACTCCGCGTCGACGTCAGTGAAACGTCCCAGTTTCAGGTTAAGCGTGCCCTCGATCGGGAATTGGCCGTATTGCTCCTTGCCAGCGCTGACCGCGATTTTGCTTGGCTCATCGTCCAGTTTTTGTTGCCAGGTTTTATGCAGCAGCACCGTGTAATCGCTGTTCGCCGCGAGCTTGGAGGCTTCGCTGTTGAGACTTGGCGAGCGTTCGTCTTGCGGTGCGATGCGCTGGGCGCCAGCTGCCCAGTCTTCCGGTGCGGCTCGGCTGGCGATCGCCGGCACTGCGTTCTGGCGGATCAGGATCATTTCAACCAGATACAGGTTGTCGGCAAACGCCATGGGTGCGACCAGTGCCAGAAGCAAGGTCAGTGAGCGAAACAGGCGCATTCGGCGTCCTTCAAGCAGTTTTCGGAATGAGGCGCTCGAACAGCGCCTCCAATGTATTGAAACGCTCTTGCGCAGTTTCCATCGGCACCATGAATTTGAACAGCGTGGCGCCTTCGAATTTGTAGCGGTTGGGTTGGCCCTGGATCAGCTTGATCAGCACCAGTGGGTCGACCGGAGTTTGCGCCGCGAACTCGATACGACCGCCTTGCGGGCCGCCGTCGACCTTTTTGATGCCGAGCTGTTCGGCCTGCAGTTTGAGCAGGGTCAGGCGCACCAGATTCTTGGTCGGCTCCGGGAGCAGGCCGAAGCGGTCGATCATTTCCACTTGCAGATCTTTCAGGCCTTCTTCGTCGGTGGCTGAGGCGATGCGCTTGTAGAGAATCAGCCGCGCGTGGACGTCGGGCAGATAGTCTTCGGGAATCAACGCAGGCAAGCGCAGGTTGATTTCCGGGCCGCCGCCTAGCGGTTGATCGAGGTTTGGCTGTTCACCCTTGCGAATGGCTTTGACCGCACGCTCGAGCATTTCCATATACAGCGTAAAGCCGACCGCTTGAATCTGGCCGCTCTGACCGTCGCCGAGCAATTCGCCGGCACCGCGAATTTCCAGGTCATTGGTGGCAAGCACGAAGCCTGCGCCGAGATCCTGGGTGTTGGCGATGGCTTCCAGGCGCTTTTCCGCGTCCGGAGTGATTTGCTGGCGTGGTGGTGTCAGCAAGTAGGCGTAAGCCTGGTGGTGACTGCGACCGACCCGGCCGCGCAGCTGATGCAATTGAGCCAGACCGAATTTGTCGGCGCGCTCGATGATGATGGTGTTGGCGCTTGGCACGTCGATACCGGTCTCGATGATGGTCGAGGCGATCAGGACGTTGAAGCGCTTGTGATAGAAGTCGCTCATCACTTGTTCGAGTTCGCGTTCACGCATCTGCCCGTGGCCGATGCCGATCCGTGCCTCCGGCACCAGCTCGGCGAGGTCGGCGGCGCATTTCTCGATAGTCTTCACGTCGTTGTGCAGGTAATAGACCTGGCCACCACGCAGCAGCTCGCGGAGCAGGGCTTCCTTGACTGTGCTCTTGTTCTGCTCCATGACGAAGGTACGTACCGACAGGCGACGGGCCGGCGGGGTGGCGATGATCGACAGATCGCGCATGCCCGACACGGCCATGTTCAGCGTTCGCGGAATCGGCGTGGCGGTCAGGGTCAGGATGTCGACCTCACTGCGCAGGGCCTTGAGCTGTTCCTTCTGACGGACACCAAAACGGTGCTCTTCGTCGATGATCACCAGCCCGAGGTTTTTGATCTTCACGTCGTCTTGCAGCAGCTTGTGCGTGCCGATGACGATGTCGATCTTGCCTTCGGCGAGGTCGGCGACCGCGGCGTTCACTTCCTTGGTCGACTTGAACCGGCTCATCACTTCCACGCTCACCGGCCAGTCGGCGAAGCGGTCGCGGAAGCTGTTGTAGTGCTGTTGGGCGAGCAGGGTGGTCGGCACCAGGATCGCTACCTGACGACCGCCGTGCACGGCGATGAATGCCGCGCGCATCGCCACTTCAGTCTTGCCGAAGCCCACGTCACCGCAGACCAGGCGATCCATGGGTTTGGGGGCGAGCATATCGGCGCGTACCGCGTCGATGGTGGTTTGCTGGTCCAGGGTTTCTTCGAACGGGAAACCGGCACTGAAGGTGACGTAATCGGCTTTCGGGTCGGCGAAGGCGTAACCCTCGCGCGCCGCGCGACGGGCATAGATGTCGAGCAGTTCGGCAGCCACGTCACGTACTTGCTCGGCGGCTTTGCGTTTGGCTTTCTGCCAGGTTTCCGAGCCCAAGCGGTGCAACGGGGCCAGGGCGTCGTCGCTGCCGGTGTAGCGGGCGATCAAATGCAGGTTGGCTACCGGCACGTAGAGCTTGGCACCTTCGGCGTAGGCGAGGGTCAGGAATTCGGCGATCTGATTATCGATTTCCAGCGTCGCAAGGCCCAGGTAGCGGCCGACGCCGTGATCGATATGCACGACCGGCGCACCGTCACGCAGCTCGGTGAGGTTCTTGATGACCGCGTCGTTGTTGCCGTCGGCGCGTTTTTCCCGGCGGCGACGCTGCATCACGCGCTGACCGAACAGCGGGCTTTCGGCAATCAGCGCCAGTGAAGGATCATCCAGCACCAAGCCTTCGTCCAGCGGTGCGATAGTGATTGCCAAGCGATGTTTACTGGCGACAAAGTCCGGCCAGTTGTCGACGGTTTTCGGGCGCAGCTTCAGCCGTTCAAGCAGCTCCAGCAACACTTCGCGGCGACCGGCGGATTCGGCGGTAAACAACACGCGGCCGGGGAACTCATCAAGGAAGCCGGCCAGCGCTGCCAATGGCTGATTGGCCTTGGCTTCGATAGCAAGATTGGGCAATGGCTGGGCCTGGAAGCGTTCGCGGCCGACTCCGGTTTCTATGTCCTGCTGGCTGGCGACGACGCGCGGCCAGTTTTTCAGGCGCGCAAAGCAGTCTTCCACCGGCAGGAACAGCTCGGCCGGTGGCAGCAATGGGCGCGACGGATCGACGCGACGCTCTTCGTAGCGGTTGCGCACATCGTTCCAGAAATTCTCGGCGGCCTGTTCGATGCCCGGCAGGGAAAACACCTGGGTGTCCTGGGGCAAATAGTCGAACAGGGTCGAGGTTTCGTCGAAGAACAGCGGCAGGTAGTACTCGATACCGGCCGGAGTAATGCCGCTACTCAGGTCCTGAAAGATCGGGCAGCGACGGAAGTCGACATCGAAACGCTCCCGGAAGCGCGCCTTGAAGCGCGTGACCGCATCCTTTTGCAGCGGAAACTCCCGCGCCGGCAGCAGCCGCACCGATTCGACCTTGTCGATGGAACGCTGGTTTTCCGGGTCAAAGGTGCGCAGGGTCTCGATTTCGTCATCGAACAAGTCGATGCGGTAGGGCAGTTTGCTGCCCATCGGGAACAAGTCGATCAGTGCTCCGCGGACCGCAAACTCGCCGTGCTCGTACACGGTATCGACGCAGCGGTAGCCACTGGCTTCCAGTCGTGTACGCATCTGCTCGACATCGAGCTTCTGGCCGATATCCAGTACCAGGCTGCTGCCGAGCAGGAATTTGGTCGGCGCCAGGCGATGTAGGGCCGTAGTGATCGGCACTACCAAAACGCCATGACTGAGCTCCGGCAACCGATACAGGCTGGCGATGCGCTGGGAAATGATGTCCTGATGCGGCGAAAACAGGTCGTATGGCAGGGTTTCCCAGTCCGGGAAATGCAGGACCGGCAAATCAGGCGCGAAGAAACTCAGCTCCTGTTCCAGCCGTTCGGCACTTTGGCTGTCGGCGGTCAGTAACAGGGTGAAGCGCTTGGCAGCGCTGGCAGCCTCGGCAATGGCCAGGCTCAGGGCGGCACCGGGCAGGTTGCCCCAGTGCTGTTTACCTGCGGCGGCAGGGAGTAGCGGTAGACGCAGAACGGGCACGGAAGGTTCAGCTCCAAGCGTTGCGACAAAGTCGACAATTGTAGCGGGCGAAGGTGCCAGCTGTCAGTTGCAGACTGCCAAACGAAGGGCGAAAACCACGTCACGACAGGCGCGCATTGATCCGGCGGTGAGTCGGCGGCATAATGTAGCCCCTTTTTTCTGCCCCTACATGTGGAAGGTTCCCGTGACTCAGAAGCCCGACCAGTGTCTTGGTGAATGGATCGATCGTGAAGCGCTCGCTGAGGCGATGATTCCGCTTATCGGTCAGCTTTACCGCAATAACAACGTGGTGAGTTCGATCTATGGCCGCAGCCTGATCAATCGTTCAGTCATCGCGATTCTCAAAGCTCACCGCTTTGCTCGCCATCGCCAGTCCGACGACAGCGAATTGTCCGTCCACGAAACTTTCCCGCTGCTCAAAGCGATGAGCGAGCTCAAGCTCGGCGCCGCTTCGGTAGACCTGGGCAAGCTGGCCGTCAAGTTCAAGACCGAAGGCAATGGCCGTACTGCCGAGCAGTTCGTCCGTGACGAATTGGCCGATGTGGTTGGCAAGCAAAATGGTTCCGGGCGTAAAGGCACTGACGTTGTGCTGTACGGCTTCGGTCGTATCGGCCGTCTGCTGGCGCGCATCCTGATCGAAAAAACCGGTGGTGGCGACGGCCTGCGTCTGCGCGCCATCGTTGTCCGCAAGGGCGCCGAGAACGATCTGGTCAAGCGTGCCAGCCTGCTGCGTCGTGACTCGGTTCATGGTCCGTTCGATGGCACCATCACTATTGATGAAGCCAACAACACCATCACCGCCAACGGCAACCTGATCCAGGTGATCTACGCGAAGAACCCTACTGAAGTGGATTACACCCAGTACGGCATCAACAATGCACTGCTGGTGGACAACACCGGCGTATGGCGTGACGCCGAGGGTCTGGGTCAGCACCTGTCCTGCCCGGGTATCGACCGCGTTGTTCTGACCGCGCCAGGCAAAGGCAAGCTGAAGAACATCGTGCACGGTATCAACCATGCCGAAATCACTGCTGACGACAAGATCGTTTCCGCCGCTTCCTGCACCACCAACGCCATTGTGCCGGTGCTCAAGGCCGTCAACGACAAGTTCGGCATCGTCAACGGTCACGTTGAAACGGTTCACTCGTACACCAACGACCAGAACCTGATCGACAACTTCCACAAAGGCGATCGCCGTGGTCGTAGCGCCGCGTTGAACATGGTAATCACCGAGACCGGTGCTGCCACCGCCGCTGCCAAGGCACTGCCTGAGCTGGCTGGCAAGTTGACCGGTAACGCGATCCGCGTTCCGACGCCAAACGTGTCGATGGCCATTCTCAACCTCAACCTTGAGAAAGCCAGCACCCGCGAAGAGATGAACGAGTACCTGCGCTACATGGCGCTGCACTCCGATCTGCATAAGCAAATCGACTTCGTCAACTCGCAGGAAGTGGTTTCCACCGACTTCGTTGGCTCGCGTCACGCCGGCGTGGTGGATGCTGAAGCGACCATCTGCAACGATAACCGCGTTGTTCTGTACGTTTGGTACGACAACGAATTCGGTTACAGCTGCCAGGTAGTCCGCGTGATGGAAGACATGGCCGGTGTAAACCCGCCAGCGTTCCCGCGCTAAGCGATTGCACAAACAAAAACGCCCCGACTTGTCGGGGCGTTTTTGTTTGTGCGGGTTGCTTGGGGTTGAGATCGTCTGATCTGGCGTCTCGCGGGCAAGCCTCGCTCCTACAGGATTTGCGCAACCCATGCAGGAGCGAGGCTTGCCCGCGATCGATCTGTCAGGCGCCGCCGACTACAGACGCTTGCGCGGTGCGCAGCGCATGCTTGTTGCCACGGAACAACACCAGCGTTGCGACCAACCCAAGAACCGCTGCACCACTGAGCCAGATTCCCGGTGCCGCTTTGTTGCCCAGAACATGGATCAGGTAGGTGCACGCCGCTGGCGTGAATCCGCCGAAGGTCGCAGTCGCCAGGCTGTAGGCCAGGGAGAAGCCGGTCGTGCGCACTTCAACCGGCATGATTTCGGTCAGGGCTACCACCATGGCGCCGTTATACGAGCCATAAAGGAATGACAGCCACAACTCGACGATCAGCAAGTGGCTGAAGCTCGGGTTGGCCACCAGCCAGGACAGCGCCGGATAAGCCGTCAGCAGAGCCAGGATGGTCGCCGCCAACAGTAGCGGTTTGCGGCCGATCTTGTCGGAAAGCGCCCCCATGACTGGCAGCCAGAAGAAGTTCGATAGACCGATACAGACCGTGACCAGCAGCGCGTCCAGGTCCGACAGGTTCAGCTCGGCTTTGCCGAAGGTCGGGGTGTAGGCGGTAATCAGATAGAACGACACAGTGGTCATCACTACCAGCGCCATGCCACCTAGCACCAGTCCAAAGTTCTGACTGATCGAGCGAACAATGTCCTTTAGGGTCGGGCGATGTTGGCGTGCCTGGAACTCCGGAGTTTCTTCCAGCGAACGACGAATCACGAAGATGACCGGCACGATCATGCAGCCGATCAGGAACGGCACGCGCCAGCCCCAATCGCCCATTTGATCCGGGCTCAGCCAGTGGTTCAGGCCCACGCCGAGCAGACCGGCGAATACCACCGCGGCTTGTTGGCTCGCGGATTGCCAGCTGACGAAAAAGCCTTTGCGGCCCACAGTAGCGATTTCTGCCAG
The DNA here is from genome assembly GCF_059418545.1 of Pseudomonas sp. GW821-FHT07G10. Lineage (NCBI taxonomy): Bacteria > Pseudomonadati > Pseudomonadota > Gammaproteobacteria > Pseudomonadales > Pseudomonadaceae > Pseudomonas > Pseudomonas sp. GW821-FHT07G10. The sequence goes on from NZ_JBWKQB010000005.1 coordinate 188,281, forward strand.
ATACACCGACACGCCGCCCAGTTCCACGCCGGCCGAGAAGCCTTGCAGCAGTCGACCGAACAATACGATCAGTGGCGCGGCGAGGCCCAGTGTGGCGTAACCCGGCACACAGGCAATCAGCACGGTGCCCGCGGCCATCAGTGCGAGGGTGATAATCAAGCCTTTGCGGCGGCCATGGCGGTCGATGTAGGCGCCGAGGAAAATTGCACCCAGTGGGCGCATCAGGAAGCCGGCCCCGAAGGTGGCCAGCGACAGCATCAATGACGCAAAAGCGCTATCGGCAGGGAAGAAGGTTTTAGCGATGGCCGTGGCGTAAAAGCCGTAGACCATGAAGTCGAACATCTCGAGAAAGTTGCCGCTGACAACGCGAAAAATCGCTTTGCCTTTGCCCGTATTCGAGGACATTTTAAGGTGCTCACTTTTGGCTGTCTTATTTGGAATCCCTGGTCTTGACGCTTCCTTTTGCCGAAGTCGGGCATTCGCCGTCCCATCGAACAGTTTGTAACAATATGTGTATCCATGGAGGGAGGCAACAAATAGTTAGCTTGCTGCTTAAACGATAAAGCCACTTAAATGAGTTGATTAAAACGGGTTTAGCCTAAGCATCGTCTGGCGCAGGTGGGTATCTGTCGCATAATGCCCGGCCCTGAGAGGTGTGTATTTGCAGGGAGAGTCAATTCTCGGGAGGTGCAGGATTGTTGCGCAAGAGCCGAATGCAGGTCGTCAGTCTTTTTGTGGTACTCGGCACGTTGTCGGGCTGTGGCAATGGCGACTCGCTGGAAAGTTTCGGCGGTCCGACCATGGGCAGTACCTATTCAATCAAATACGTGCGCCACAAGGGCGTCCCCGGGCCAGCCGAGGTCCAGCCGCAGGTCGAGAGGATCCTGGCCGAGGTCGATCAGCAGATGTCGACCTACCGCGGCGACTCGGACATCGAGCGCTTCAACGATTTGCCGGCGAACAGTTGTCAGCGAATGCCTGCGTCGATCCTGCAGTTGGTGCGTGTCGGCGAGCAGCTGTCGGTTACAAGCGATGGTTCGTATGATCTGACGGTGGAGCCGCTGATGAACCTGTGGGGCTTTGGTCCGCAAGCCCGCGAGGAGAAAGTCCCAAGTATCGAAGCGCTGGCTCGGGTCCGGCAGCGGGTAGGCCATGCTCATTTGCGAATCGAGGGTGATCAACTGTGCAAGGATGCGCCGGTCGAGGTCGACTTCAACAGCATTGCCGCCGGTTATACCGTGGACCGGATCGCCGCGAAGCTGACAGCCATGGGCATCGACAGCTACCTGGCTGAAGCCACAGGCGAACTCAAGGCTGTCGGTAAAAAGCTCGACGGCTCGCCCTGGCGGATCGCTCTGGAAGAGCCTCGGGACGATCAGCAAGTGGCTGAGCGGGTGATCGCGGTGGATGGTTACGGTGTTTCCACCTCTGGCGACTATCGTAATTACTTCGAGCAGGATGGGCGGCGTTATTCCCACACCTTCGACGCCCGTACCGGCGCACCGATCGATCACGCTCTGGCGTCAGTGACGGTGATTCATCCTTCGACGTTGATGGCCGATGGCTTGTCGACACTGCTGCTGATTCTTGGCCCTCAACGAGGTTGGGAATACGCAGAAAAAAATGATATCGGTTCATTTTTTGTGATTCGTACCGATACAGGTTTTGTCACGCGTACCAGTCAGGCTTTTGATCGTCTGGTTGCCGGTAAAACCGAGTAATGGCGGTGGTGTCCGTGATTCGCGATAGCGATTTAGTGCAGGCAAAAGTAGCCTACGACGCGACCAAGGGTTAATGTGCGCGGCGTTGACGCTTCTATAGACTGTGTCCGGATTCGTAACCGACCCAAATTGTTCCTTCATGCCGCCGGCCGCGGCATGATTTAGCCGGAGACGCCAGAGTGGTGTCTCGGCCTGTTCTGAGGAGTACGCATGGCTGTCTACAACTACGACGTGGTGGTGCTGGGTTCCGGCCCTGCTGGAGAAGGTGCGGCAATGAACGCCGCCAAAGCAGGGCGCAAGGTGGCGATGGTCGATAGTCGTCGCCAGGTCGGCGGCAACTGCACCCACCTGGGGACCATCCCGTCCAAGGCTTTGCGTCACTCGGTACGGCAGATCATGCAGTTCAACACCAACCCGATGTTCCGGGCCATTGGTGAGCCGCGTTGGTTCTCTTTCCCTGACGTACTCAAGAGTGCGGAAAAGGTCATCTCCAAGCAGGTTGCTTCGCGTACCGGCTATTACGCGCGCAATCGGGTTGACCTGTTCTTCGGCACAGGCAGCTTCGCCGACGAGCAGACGGTCGAAGTGGTGTGCGCCAACGGCGTGGTCGAAAAACTGGTGGCCAAGCAGATCATCATTGCCACCGGCTCGCGCCCGTATCGTCCGGCCGACATCGATTTCCACCACCCGCGTATCTACGATAGCGACACCATCCTGAGCCTGGGTCACACGCCGCGCAAACTCATCGTTTACGGCGCCGGGGTAATTGGTTGCGAATACGCCTCGATCTTCAGTGGCCTGGGTGTGCTGGTAGAGCTGGTGGATAACCGCGAGCAGCTGCTCAGTTTCCTGGATTCCGAGATTTCCCAGGCGCTGAGTTACCACTTCAGCAACAACAACATCACTGTGCGCCACAACGAAGATTACGATCGGGTCGAAGGCGTGGACAACGGCGTGATCCTGCACCTCAAATCCGGCAAGAAGATCAAGGCCGACGCCTTGCTCTGGTGCAACGGTCGCACTGGCAACACCGATCAGCTGGGCCTGGAAAATATCGGGATCAAGGTCAACAGCCGTGGCCAGATCGAAGTGGACCAGACCTATCGCACCTGTGTGGCGAACATCTACGGTGCTGGCGACGTGATCGGCTGGCCGAGCCTGGCCAGTGCCGCCCATGACCAGGGGCGTTCGGCAGCCGGCAGCATTGTCGATAATGGCAGCTGGCGCTTCGTCAACGATGTGCCGACCGGTATCTACACCATTCCGGAGATCAGCTCGATCGGCAAGAACGAGCAAGAGTTGACCCAGGCCAAAGTGCCTTACGAAGTGGGCAAGGCGTTCTTCAAGAGCATGGCGCGCGCGCAGATCGCCGGTGAGCCCCAGGGCATGCTCAAGATCCTCTTCCACCGCGAAACCCTGGAGATCCTCGGGGTGCACTGCTTCGGCTATCAAGCTTCCGAGATCGTCCACATCGGTCAGGCGATCATGAACCAGAAGGGTGAGGCCAACAGCCTCAAGTACTTCGTCAACACCACGTTCAACTACCCGACCATGGCCGAAGCCTATCGGGTCGCGGCTTACGACGGCCTCAACCGGCTTTTTTAAGCGGCTCCGGCCGGTGGCCTGAGCCGGCCGGGGAGACCGATTTCAGCAATTCTCGAGAGTGGCGCTGGCCAAACCGGGAAAGTCTGTAATCAGGCTATCTACGCCGAAGTCTGCGAGCCTGCGCATCAGCGCGGGTTCGTTGACTGTCCACACAGAAACATGCAGACCCTGGCGCTGGGCTTTCTGCAGGCGCTCGGGCGTGCACAGCGTCCAGTTCAACGCCAGAATCTCACAGCCATAGCTCTGCGCGACCTTCAGTGGGTCGAGCCAGGCGTATTCGGCTACCAGTCCGCGTGACACATCCGGTGTCAGATCCAGTGCAGCTTTCAGTACTTCCCTTGAACTCGACGTGATGGTGACTTTGTCCAGTAGCCCGAAGCGCTGAGCCATCTCTCGAATGGCCAGCACGGTGGTTGCTGCGCGGGTTCGCGAAGCACTTTTGACTTCCAGTTGCCAATGCTCGAAGTCGCATTTTTCGAACAGCTCTTCCAAACGCGGAATCGGGCATGGTTTGATCCATCCCGGGCCGCCCTTGCGTGCGTCATAGGTCACCAGGTTGGCGGCCGAATGTTCGACCACCTTGCCGCGCCGGTCGGTGGTGCGCTTGAGCGTCGGGTCGTGAATCACCATCAACTCGCCGTCCATGGACAAATGCAGGTCCAGCTCGCAGCGTCGTACCCCGTGCTTGAGGCATTGTTGAAAGCTGGTCAGGGTGTTTTCCGGTGCTTCGCCTTTGGCGCCGCGGTGGCCGTAGATAAGGGTCACGGTTGTTCCTTAATGATTGCCTGGTTCGTTCTGTTCGCGCGCAAGGCGTCGTTCTTGAGCCTGTTTGTGCAAGATATAGCGGGCCAGCAATTGGCGTTGCGCATCGGTGAGGGATTCGAACTCGGTGCCAATCTGGAAAGTGCCGAAGCTTTCCGGTTCACAGTGAGTGACCTTGGCCCGTAACAGCAGACCCAGCGCTTGCGGCATCAGCAATAGCTTGATCGCCAGATGGCTGCCGGTCGGGTAGGCGAGGTGATGCTCGAACTCGATACCGCCTTCGGACAGCACCACATGCCGCGGCTCCTCGAACTTACCAAGCACGGTCTGCGCAACAACCTGGCCGAGCAGGTCGATACGCTTGTTCATGACTTTCAGGTAGCTGGCGGTGTTTCGATCACGCTCGCTGATCTGTCTGAGCAGGTGTTGCGACTCGAATTCGCTCAGATGCAGTTCACTGAGCAGATTGAACAGCGGTGACTCATCCTGCAACACTTCCTGGCCTGCGGCTTCGTGGGCAGACAGGGGCCTAATTTCCAGTGCGATCGTGTCCTTGATACGGTAGTATTCGCGGCGATCTTCTTCATCTAATGTCGACATGGCGAACCCATGGTAGCGGCGGTGGTCTGAGTGTAAAGCTGGTTACCGACCCCCGCCACAAGGACGTTCCTCTTTCCTCCGAACAAGCCCCGACATGTTCAGACCTCTCTTCGTATTTATCGGCACGCGTTATACCCGTGCAAAACGCCGCAATCATTTTGTGTCATTTATTTCCCTGACCTCGATGATCGGACTCGCCCTCGGCGTAGTCGTGATGATCGTCGTGTTATCGGTGATGAATGGCTTCGATCATGAGATGCGCACCCGTGTATTGGGCATGGTGCCTCACGCGACCATCGAATCCGATGAACCCATCGGCGACTGGCAAAGCCTGGCTGCCAAGGTCAAGCAAAACCCGCAGGTGCAGGCGGTTGCGCCGTTCACCCAGATGCAGGGTTTGCTGACCAACAACGGTCAGGTGCAGAAAGTCCTGCTCAATGCCGTCGACCCGGCCCAGGAGCGGAAGGTCTCGATCATTGACAACTTCATGACGCAGGGCAAACTCGACGACCTGGCGCCGGGCAGCTTCGGCATTGTGATCGGCGACAAGGCCGCGACCAAACTCGGCGTGGGCCTTGGCGACAAGCTGACCTTCGTCGCTCCGGAAGTCACCGTGACCCCGGCCGGGATGTTCCCGCGCATGAAACGCTTCACGGTGGTCGGCATTTTCCATGTCGGCGCCGGTGAGCTGGACGGTTACCTGGGTTTGACCAATCTTGACGATCTGGCACGCCTGCATCGCTGGAAGCCGGATCAGGTACAGGGTCTGCGCTTGAAGTTCGACGACCTGTTCCAGGCACCGCGCACCGCGTGGAACATCGCCCAGAAGCTCGGTGAGAACCATTACTTCGCTCGTGACTGGACCCGCACCCACGGCAACCTGTATCAGGCCATCCGCATGGAAAAAGCCATGATCGGCCTGCTGTTGCTGCTGATCGTGGCCGTTGCTGCGTTCAACATCATTTCCACGCTGGTGATGGTGGTGAATGACAAGAAAGGCGACATTGCGATTCTGCGCACCCTCGGCTCCACACCGGGACAGATCATGGCGATCTTCATGGTCCAGGGCACGGTGATCGGCGTCGTTGGTACGGCAATCGGTGCCGTGGTCGGCATGTTCGCCGCGTTGAATGTCAGTGCCGCGATTTCCGCCCTCGAAGGCCTGATCGGGCACAAATTCCTTAATGCTGACGTGTACTTCATCGACTACCTGCCATCACAACTGATGGCCGAAGACGTGTTGATGGTCTGCGGCGCGGCGTTGCTCCTGAGTTTCCTCGCCACCCTGTATCCAGCCTGGCGTGCTGCGCGCACCCAGCCTGCGGAGGCGCTACGTTATGAGTGATTTGGGTATGAGTACTAAAGCAGTCTTGAGTTGCCGCGATCTGGGTAAGTCCTACGAGGAAGGCCCGGAATCGGTGGTGGTGCTGTCCGGTTTGCAGCTGGAGCTGCACCCGGGTGAGCGCGTGGCAATTGTCGGCACCTCCGGTTCCGGCAAGAGTACCTTGCTCAACCTGCTTGGCGGCCTCGATACGCCCACCAAAGGCAGCGTCTGGCTGGCCGGTGAAGAGCTGTCGGCGCTCAACGAAAAGGCCCGCGGCCTGCTGCGTAACCGGTCGCTGGGTTTCGTTTACCAGTTCCACCACTTGCTGCCCGAGTTCACCGCGCTGGAAAACGTCTGCATGCCGCTGTTGATCGGTCGCACGGCGATTCCCGAAGCCCGTCAGCGGGCCAAGGCCTTGCTGGATCGCGTCGGTTTGGGCCATCGCCTGGAGCACAAACCGGCCGAATTGTCCGGTGGCGAACGTCAGCGCGTGGCCATTGCCCGTGCTCTGGTGAACAAGCCGGGGCTGGTGATGCTCGATGAGCCGACCGGCAACCTCGACTCCCACACCGCCCAGGGCATTCAGGATTTGATGCTGGAACTCAGCACCTCGATGCGCACCGCGTTCCTGGTGGTGACCCACGACATGAACCTGGCCCGCCAGATGGATCGCGTCCTGCACCTGCAGGAAGGTCGCCTGACGCCCATCTGATTGGCCGAAACCCGGCACGCCTGAAAAGCGCGTCGGGTCTTTTATTTTTATACGGTGCCCCAGCGAATGTTCAGACCGTTATCGATCTTTATCGGCACGCGCTATACCCGCGCCAAGCGCCGCAATCGCTTTGTTTCCTTCATCTCGATGACCTCGATGATCGGCCTCGCCCTGGGTGTCTTGGCGATGATCGTGGTGCTGTCGGTGATGAACGGCTTTCAGCGCGAAATGAGCTCGCGCATCCTCGGTATGGTGCCCCACGCGACCATCGTCGGCGTCAATCCGATCAATGATTGGCAACCGGTGGCGGCTGCCGCCATGAAGAATCCCGAAGTGACGGCTGCGGTGCCGTTCACCGAGATGGAAGGCATGCTGTCCTACAAGGGCTCGATGCAACCGATCCAGATCAGCGGCGTCGATCCGGCTCAGGAAGGCAAGGTGTCCATCGTTGCCCAGCACATCGTGCAGGGTCGTCTGGACGACCTGAAGCCCGGTGAGTTCGGGGTGGTGGTCGGTGAAATCACTGCGCGCCGTTTCCGCTTGAACGTCGGCGACAAGATCACCCTGATCGTGCCGGAAGTCAGCACCGCGCCGGGTGGCATCACACCGCGCATGCAGCGGCTGAATGTGGTCGGCGTGTTCAAGGTCGGCGCTGAGCTGGATGGCTCCATGGCGTTGATTCACGTCGCCGACGCCGCGCAAATGCAGCACTGGGAGCCCAATCAGGTACAAAGCGTTCGTCTGGCGGTGAAGGATCTGTATGCCGCGCCACAAGTGTCGACGGACATCGCCACCGGCCTGGGCGATAGCTACAAGGCCGATGACTGGACCCACACCCAGGGTAGCCTGTTCAGCGCGATGAAGATGGAAAAGACCATGATCGGCCTGCTGTTGCTGATGATCGTCGCCGTGGCTGCATTCAACATCATCGCCACCTTGATCATGGTGGTGAACGACAAGGGCGCGGACATCGCGATCCTTCGCACCATCGGCGCTACGCCACGGCAGATCATGGCGATCTTCATGGTTCAGGGGACCGTGATCGGGATTGTCGGCACCTTGATCGGCGGCGTTCTTGGTGTGATCGCGGCGTTGAATGTGAGCGAGCTAGTGGGTTGGCTGGAGCGGGTCAGTGGCCAGCATATCTTTAGTTCCGATGTGTACTTCGTCAGCAATCTGCCGTCCGAACTGCAAGGCGTGGATGTGGCGCTGATCTGCACAGCCGGTTTTGCCCTGAGCTTTCTGGCCACGGTGTATCCCGCCTGGCGCGCGTCGAAGATCCAGCCGGCGGATGCGTTGAGATATTCGTAAGGGCATCTGATCGTTCCCACGCTCTGCGTGGGCATGCAGCCCGTGACGCTCTGCGTCACAAGCGGACGCGGAGCGTAGGAGCGATCAGATTCTCGGCAACTCAATCACAAACCGGGTCCATCCCTTATCCGACTCGCAATGAATCTGCCCGCCATGGGCGCGGATGATCGACTGGGTGATCGCCAATCCCAATCCCGCATGTTCGCTGCTGCCCTCACGGCGAGCCGGATCGGCCCGGTAAAAGCGATCGAACAAATGCGGCAATAATGCCTGGTCAATTGCGCTTCCGCTGTTCTCGATGCTCAGGCTCAAGCCCTTGGGTCGATCAACAACTCGTACCCGCACCTCTCCGTTCGCCGGGGTAAAACGCAGCGCATTGTCCAGCAGGTTGGAGAGGGCGCGGCGCAGCATGCTGTGGTCCCCGGTAAAGCGTGCGTTGCCTTCACGGGTCAGACTGATTTGCGTTTCTTCTGCAAGCGGCGCGAAGAACTCCAGCAACAGGTCCGCCTCATCCCCCAGTTCCAGGGGCTCGCGTTTCGGGATCAGCAAGCCATGATCGGCTTTGGCCAGATACAGCATGTCGTTGACCAGTTGCGCCATCCATTGCAGCTCTTCCAGGTTGCTGTGCAACGCCTCGCGATAATCCTCCAGCGGCCGTGGTCGGGTGAGGGTGACCTGAGTATGGGTCAGCAAATTCGACAGCGGTGTGCGCAGTTCATGGGCGATGTCGGCGGAAAACGCCGAAAGTCGCTGGAACGAATCGTCCAGGCGCCCGAGCATGGCGTTAAACGTGTGGGCCAGTTCGGCGAGTTCGGCCGGCATCTGATCGTGGGGCAGGCGCTTGGTCAGCGAACTGGCGGAAACACTGGCGGCGACTTCACTCATGCGTCGTAGCGGGCGCAAACCGCTGCGTGCGGCCCAGGCACCCAATAACGCCGTGGCGAGTGCCGACAGGCCAACGGTCAGCCAGATCAAATGCTGCATGCGTCGCAGGAAGTGTTGATGGTGAGTGATGTCGAGTATCAGCGTCAGTTGTGGGGAGCCCGGCTTGCCCGGCTCCAGCGCCGCGTTGTAGGCCCGGTAGGCAGTGCCAGCGCTTTGCAGGCTGTGCAAGCCGGGCTCGGTTGGCAAGCCGGAGGGCAGGGTGGTTGAGCTGTCGAACCAGACGCTGCCATTTGCAGTGCTGACGCGCAGCGCCAGGTCTGGTTGATGATTGAGTTCATCCTGCAACGAGGCCTGGCGATCAGCGAAACGGGCCGGGTCATCGGCACCCTGCAAAGCACTGCGCAATGCGATCAATTTGCCATCGAGCAATTGCTGATCGAGTTCGATGAAGTGTCCTTCGCTGGCGCGACTGAAGAGCACGCCAGCCAGTAACGAAACCACTGCGGTGCAGGCGGCAAACAGCAAGGCCAGGCGGCTGCTCAGGGACAGACGGCGCATCAGACAGGACGCTCTTCAAGGACGTAGCCCATGCCGCGCACGGTATGAATCAATTTGTTCGTGTAGTCATCGTCGATCTTCAGGCGCAAGCGGCGAATCGCCACTTCAATCACATTGGTGTCGCTGTCGAAATTCATGTCCCACACCTGCGAAGCGATCAGCGATTTGGGCAGCACTTCGCCCTGGCGCCGCAACAGCATCTCCAGCAGGGCGAACTCCTTGGCGGTGAGGTCAATGCGCTGGCCGCTGCGTTCGACCCGGCGACGGATCAAGTCCAGGCGCAAGTCGGCCAGTTGCAGGCTGGTTTCTTGAGGCGTGGTACTGCCTCGGCGCAACAGGCTTCGTACACGGGCGAGGAGTTCGGAGAAGGCGAAGGGTTTGACCAGGTAGTCGTCGGCGCCGAGTTCGAGGCCATGCACGCGGTCTTCCACAGTGTCGCGGGCGGTCAGAAACAGCACCGGCATGTCCAGGCCCGCGCTGCGCACGGCTTGTAGAATTTGCCAACCGTCACGACCGGGCAGCATCACATCCAGGATCAGCAGCGCGTAATCACCGGTCAGCGCGAGGTGCTGACCGGTGGTGCCATCGGCCACCAGTTCGGCGTTAAAGCCGGCTTCACTCAGCCCTTGGCGCAGATACTGCCCGGTTTTCGGTTGGTCTTCGACGATCAGCAGTTTCATGGGCGACTCATGGCAAACGGACGGGAGCTTTATACCGTGGGCGGTGGCAATGCGGCGTAACCTGACAAAGTTGTAATCTAGCAGTCAGCTGGCTGGCAGCGATGCAGCTTTAGAGTTTCCCACAGGCTGAACCTCATCTTGTTGGAGTGTGACTATGTTTTTGGGAAAACGGTTTTTGCGAAATCGACTGGTGCTGGCAGGTTGTCTGCTGGTATTGAGCTTCCCCGTCTGGGCCTCACCACCGGCACAGACCTACGCCTTCGGCGCGCCTGCGCCCGCAGCGAAAGCCACGCGGACTGTCGAAGTGGTAATGGAAGATATGTCTTTCAGCCCCAAGTCACTGGATATCAAGGCCGGTGAGACAGTGCGCTTTGTGCTGATCAACAAGGGGCAGCTGCTGCACGAGTTCAACCTGGGCGACGCGGCGATGCATGCCAGGCACCAGCAGGAAATGCTCCAGATGCAGCAGAGCGGCATGCTGACTCCGAGCGCAATGAACAGCGCGCCGGTGTCGTCTGGCTCCATGGATCACGCAGCGATGGGCCACGGTTCGATGGCTGGTATGGATCATGGATCGAGCATGAGGCACGACGACCCGAACAGTGTACTGGTAGAGCCGGGTAAAACCGCCGAATTGACCTGGACCTTCAGCAAAGCGAGCAATCTGGAGTTCGCCTGCAACATCCCCGGTCACTATCAGGCGGGGATGGTCGGCAAGATTAGAGTCGCCCAGTAAGCGCTTCACACTCAAAGGCGGGAGCAAAGGCTGGTAGACTTGTCGGGTTTATTCAGTCAGGTTTCCGCCATGCATCCCGCAGCCGAACACTCGCCGCTGGGCAAGTCCAGTGAATACATTTCTACCTACACCCCGTCTTTGCTGTTTCCGATCCCGCGCGCGGCGAAATGGGCCGAGCTGGGCTTGAGCGCCGAGACCCTGCCGTATAAGGGCGTGGACTTCTGGAATTGCTTTGAGTTGTCCTGGTTGCTGCCGTCCGGCAAGCCGGTGGTGGCGATCGGCGAGTTCAGCATTCCGGCAGATTCGCCGAACATCATCGAGTCGAAGTCCTTCAAGTTGTACCTCAACTCGCTGAACCAGACGCCGTTTGCCGATCGCCAAAGCCTTGAAGCAACCTTGCAGGAAGATTTGTCCATTGCGGCCGGCAAGCCGGTGGGCGTGCGGATTCGCAGTCTGAGCGAAGTCCAGGCTGAAGGCGTGGCCGGGTTGCCGGGCGTTTGCATCGATGAGCTTGATGTCAGCGTCCGCGACTACGAGCAGCCGCGGCCAGAACTGCTGCGCTGCGACGATTCGCAGGTGATCGAGGAGAGTGTGCACAGCCATCTGCTTAAATCCAATTGCCCGGTGACCGGTCAGCCAGACTGGGGCAGCGTTGCCGTGCACTATCGCGGCGCAGCGCTGGATCACGCGAGCCTGCTGGCTTATCTGGTGAGTTTCCGTCAACACGCGGACTTTCACGAGCAGTGCGTGGAGCGGATCTTTCTCGACCTGCAACGCCTGTTGAAACCGGAGACACTCACGGTCTATGCGCGTTACGTGCGCCGTGGCGGTCTGGATATCAATCCGTACCGCAGCACTGAGGCGGTGGAGCTGCCCAACCTCAGACTGGTTCGCCAATAAAGATCTGGTGTGGGTTGGCGGTGTTTGCTAGACCGCGTTCATTACCGCTGTCTAGTCCTGAAATAGGTTTACACCTGTTTCACTCTAACGCTCGATGACGCTGAACTCGCCTTACGCGACGTTCATGGTCTTGATCGTTCCCACGCTCTGCGTGGGAATGCCGCCCCGGACGCTCTGCGTCAGCTGTAGAGGTGACGCAGAGCGTCACCGGATGCATTCCCACGCGGGAGCGTGGGAACGATCAACCCAGGTACAAAAAAGCCCCTGCAATGAGGGGCTCTTTTTTTGAAGCTGTGTCAGCCAGCCAACATCAGGCCATCTGAATGATGGTCTGCATGATGGTGCTTTGCGTCGAGATGGTCTTGGCGTTGGCCTGATAGTTACTTTGCGCCTTGATCAGGTCGACCAGCTCGCTGGTCAGGTTGACGTTGGACCCTTCCAAAGAGTTGGAAACCACCGAACCCAAGGTACCCGTTGTCGGTGCGTCGTAGCCCGGAATACCTGAAGCGTAAGTCTGTTTCCAGCTGGTACCGCCTACTGCCTGCAGGCCTTGCTCGTTAGTAAAACTGGCCAGGGATATTTGGCCAATAGCCTTGTTCTGACTGTTGCTGAAGTTGGCGAACAAGGTGCCGGTAGTGTCGATGGTCAGGTTAGTGATCTGGCCCGTTGCGTAACCGTCCTGGGTCGGCAGCGAGCGAGCGGTGTCAGCGTTGAACTGAGTGGTATTGGTCAGGTCGATCGCCACACCCGCAGCATTCGCACTCGAACCGTTGGCCGCCCAGACTCCATTGGTCACTGTGCCAGGAACCCAGCCGGCCAATTGCAGGCTGTTGGTTGCGTTAGGTGCAGCCGGCGTATTCGGTGGTGTGGCCACCGAAACAAGTTTGCCTGCCGAGTCAAAGGTAATGGTCGAAGCGACGGGGTCTGTCGCACCACCCACCGTCGGCGTACTGCCATTGAGGTTACGACCATCAACCAGGGTGTAGGTACTCCAGGTGTTAGCAGCGGTCTTGACCATGTACTGATCCATGGTGTGCTGATTGCCCTGACTGTCATAGATAGGCGTACTGAACGACTTGGTATAGGTGTTGACGTTATTTGGATCGAACGGGAGAACGGCCTGATCGATAACCGGCGCAGTCGAACTCAGGTTGACGGTCGAAGACACCGCACCCGTAGCCTTGGGCGCAAGGTTGGACGTGTCGATCCGCAGGTCGGTCATCACACCGTTGACGATCTTGCCATTGGCATCCACACCATAGCCTTGCAGACGAGCAGTACCATCGGTGTTGGTGACATAGCCGTCCTTGTCGGTCTTGAACGTACCGGCACGGGTATAGGTCAGCGAGCCGTTGTTGCTCAAGACGAAGAAGCCTTGCCCTTGAATGCCCATGTCCAACACGTTGCCAGTGTTGTTCACATCACCTTGAGTGAACTGCTGGGAAACGTTGGCCAGAGACACGCCATTGCCAACGCTTTTGTTACCCGAGCCCAATTTGGTGGCCGAGTAGACGTCGGCGAATTCCGCACGGGAAGACTTGAAGCCTGTGGTCGCGACGTTGGCGATGTTGTTGCCGGTCACGTCCAGTTGTTTGTTGGCTGCATAGAGACCGCTAAGGCCGACATTGAAAGACATATTCCACTCCTTGCGCCGCGTTAGCCGGCTCTATAGACCAATAGTTTGTACTTTCGACAGGGCAACAGCGCCCAGACCGGCGAGGTTGAGCATCATCTCGCCACCTGTTTGACTCAGGGTCACGCTGTTGACCGTTGCCGGTAGATAAGTGACCAAATCCGTCGACTTGCTATCGATCGTGGCATTCGCCTTGAAGGTATAAGTGCCCGGATCGACCTTGACACCGGCATCGTTGGTGCCATCCCAGACAAAGCTGGCGTTACCGGCGCTCTGGCTACCCAGGTCGATGGTTTTCACCGCATTGCCGTTTTTATCCGTGATGCTCACGGTAGCGTCGGCAACCGACGAGGGGATCACTGCGCTGCCCGTCAGGCTCTTGGTTGTGTCGACCACGGCCGTACCGGTTTGAGCAACCACCGAGCGACCCACCAGGGAAGAAGCCTGCAAGGCCTGCGACGACTGGAAGTTACTCGCGATGGAGTTGACCGAAGTGTTCAGCGTGGTGATGCCTTCCAGGCTGCTGAACTGAGCCAGCTGAGCGACAAACGCACTGTTGTCCTGCGGCGACAGCGGGTTCTGGTTCTTCAACTGGGTGACCAGCAGCTGCAAGAAAGCATCCTTGCCCAAGGCATTCTTGCCCGTAGTGCTACTGGTTGCCGCCGCAAGACCCGAGGTGCTGGTGGTACTGGTCTTGACCGAGGAGTTAGCAAGGATCTGGCTGAGATTCAGGCCGCTCGTGGTATCGGTAACACTCGTCATCTGAGTCGCCCCTTATCACTGACCGAGGGTCAGGACTTTCTGCATCATGGTTTTGGCGGTGTTCATCATTTCCGCATTGGTCTGGAACGAGCGACTGGCGGAAATCATGTCGGCCATTTCCTCAACCACATTGACATTGGGGTAGTAGACATAGCCCTTGGCGTCGGCTGACGGATGGTTCGGTTCGTAGCGCGCCTCCAGGTTGCTCTGGTCTTCAACCACACCCAGCACCTGTACGCCCTGGCCGGCGGCATCCTGGCTCTGGAACAGCGAACTGCTGCCGCCGCTCTGACCACCCTGAAACATGGTGGCGAACACCGGGTGACGGGCCCGGTAGGTCTGGTCGATGCTCGAAGACACGGTCTCGGCGTTGGCGATGTTACTGGCGACGGTGTTCAAACGAGTGGTTTGAGCACTCATGCCGCTACCGGCAATATTGAAAACACTGGCAAGAGACATGGATTACTCTCCGCGCAGGGCTGACACCAGCCCTTTGAATTTGCTGTTGAGCAGCGTGAAGCTGGCCTGGAAGTTGACCGCATTTTCCGCGTAGTTCGACTGTTCCAGCTGGGCGTCCACGGTGTTTTGGTCAATCGAGGGTTGCATTGGCGTGCGATATAGCAACGTCTCGTCGCCATTACCCAGACCTTCGGCTTCGATATGACGGCTATTGGTCATGTTCAACGCGAAAGTGCCGCTCTTGGTCTTTTCATTCTGCGCAGCAAGCACGGCAGAGAAGTCCAGATCCCGGGCCTTGTAATTAGGGGTGTCAGCGTTGGCGATGTTGTTGGCCAGAACTTCAGCACGCTGAGCGCGGAAGCCCAGGGCTTGTTCATGGATACCGAGCGCTTTATCGAAGCTGATGCTCATGCCGGGAAACCTTCGGGTGACCAGATTTTTCGTACGATGAACATAGCAAGCGTCGTGCCAGTTCACGAAAGGCCGTAAACCGGGGCTTTGCGGGCATCGGCAAGGTGGCAATGCCAGAAAAGCGGCAACTGATTTCCGCCGCCTGCCGCTTTTCTGCCGCTCGAGATGTCGGGATGCATGAGATCCGTGATCGTTCCCACGCTCCTGCGTGGGAATGCATCCCGTGACGCTCTGCGTCACATCTCGAAGCGGACGCAGAGCGTCCATGGCGGCATTCCCACGCAGAGCGTGGGAACGATCATTTCGGCGGACAAAACACGGGAGTCCCTGAGGACTCCCGTTTTTTATGACGCTGGCAAATCACTTCGCCTGGTAGATGATTCCAGGACTGCACTGGACCATCTGGTAGTGATCCGGCAAGCCATTCAGCGCTTCGGAAGCACCGAGGAACAGATAGCCGCCTGGCTTCAACGTACTGTGAATCCGCAGCAGGATGTCCTTCTTCACCTCAGCGGAGAAGTAGATCAGCACGTTGCGGCAGAACACGATGTCGAACTTGCCAAGACTTGCATAGCTATCGAGCAGGTTGAACGAACGAAACTCCACCCGACTCCTGATCGGTGCCTTGATCGCCCAACGCCCCGGCCCTTTCGGATCGAAGTACCGTTGCAGCCGCTCCGCGGAGAGACCGCGGCCAATGGCCAGACTGTCGTATTCGCCGGTCTTGCAGTTGTTCAGCATGGTGCCGGACAAATCGGTGGCAACGATCTGCACACCCATTTTCAGCTGACCCATGTTGGTCCGCTCGAACTCATCGATCGACATGGACAATGAGTACGGTTCCTGCCCCGACGAGCACGCCGCCGACCAAATGCGCAGGCGCTGGCCAGGACTGGCCTTGATCGACTCGGGCAGTACTTTATTCTTCAATACTTCAAACGGATAGGTGTCACGAAACCACAGGGTTTCGTTGGTAGTCATGGCATCCACCACCATCTCGCGCAACCCGCTGCGCGGCTGGGTCTGAATGCGCTGAACCAGCTCACCCAACGATTTGATGCCCTGCTGCTCCATGAGTTTATTGAGACGGCTCGACACCAGATACTGCTTGTTTTCACCGAGCAAAATGCCACAGGCTTTTTCCAGGAAGACCCGGAACTGTTCGAAATCCAAATTACCCGTAGACAATGATGCCGCCTCTTAAATCGTGTTGACCGCCAAGGGCAAACGCCCTAGCTGTTATCTGCTGCTTTGATCCGGTCGATTACCCGGGATGCCAGGTCATCAGGACGGAATTTGGCAAGGAAGTCATCGGCACCGACCTTCTTCACCATTGCCTGATTGAATACACCTGACAACGAAGTATGCAGGATGATATGTAGCTTTTGCATGCGTGGATCGCTGCGGATCTCGGCCGTGAGCGTGTAGCCGTCCATTTCGGGCATCTCGATGTCGGAAATCATCATCAAGAACTCTTCTTCCGGCTTCTTGCCCTCCTCGACCAGCTTGCGCAGGTAATCCAGCGCCTGTCGGCCGTCGTTCAATGCCACTACATCGACCCCGACGGTCTGCAGACAACGCGTGACCTGCTTGCGCGCTACCGACGAATCGTCGACCGTCAGCACCCGCAGGGAAACGGCCTTGCGCTGCGTTTCAACGTCCACCACACCCGCCGAAATGGATTCCGATGCCGGCGCCACTTCAGCCAGGACCTTCTCGACATCGATGATTTCGACTAACTGATTGTCGACCCGGGTCACTGCCGTCAAATAATGATCGCGCCCGGTGCCCTTGGGTGGCGGATGGATCTCCTCCCAGTTCATGTTGACGATGCGCTCGACCGACCTGACCAAAAAACCCTGGGTCTTGGTGTTGTACTCCGTAATGATTACGAAGGGATTGCTTTGATCCTGCAAACCGCCAGAACCGGTCGCCATTGCCAGATCAAGAATCGGAATGGTCGCCCCCCGAATATTTGCGACACCGCACACGACAGGACTGGATTTAGGCAGCAGGGTCAGTTTGGGGCATTGCAGCACCTCCCGAACCTTGAACACGTTGATCCCATACAGCTGCTGGCCGTCAAGACGGAACAACAACAGCTCAAGGCGATTCTGCCCTACCAATTGTGTGCGCTGGTTCACCGAATCCATTACACCAGCCATGCCCAGACTCCTACACCAACGCTTAAGATCCGATGCACATTCATCACTAAACGGCACGGGGCTTGCTTTTTAACTGCCATGAACGCAAAAACGACATTTTTCCGACACCTGACATCAACGTACCGCAAATTGCTTTGCGCGTTGTCAGCGTTGTGCTTTTTCACCGCTGGCAGCCCTGCCGTTGCTGACTCGGTTACCTTGCCTGATCTGCTTATCGGCGTCACTCAAGGCTTTCTTGAATTCACCGTAGAAGATTATCTGGCAACCAGCCACACCGAAGGACGCTACGAAATTCAGGTCAATCAACTCGACCCTCGCTTGCGCATGCCGTTATGCGACAAGGAATTGACAGCGACGCTGGAAAGTCCGGCTCAGCCTTTGGGCCGCGTAATCGTAAAGGTGCGTTGCGATGGCGCCTCGCCCTGGACCGTCTTCGTTCCCGCTCAAGTGCGCCTGTTTCGAGAGGTCGTTACCACCACTCGCCCACTTAAACGCGCCGGCATCATCGAACCTGAGGACGTCATCCTGCGCGAGCGCGACATCAGCCTGATCAATCAGGGTTATCTGACGTCGGTCGATCAGGCCATCGGTCAGAAACTCGTCCGGCCAATGGTCAGCGATCAGGTCATTACCCTTGTCCACATGGAACAGGCGGAGGTCGTTCGCAAAGGCGATCAAGTGGTGATATCCGTTCGCAGCGGTACGCTCAATGTGCGAATGCCCGGCGAAGCGTTGTCCAACGGCGGTCTGAGCGAACAGATCAGGGTCAAGAATCTGAACTCTCAACGGGTAATCAAAGCGCGCGTGACCGCGCCGGGCCAGGTGGACGTCGCCATGTAGGGAACTGGCGCTGCACTCAGGCGTTCCCTAAACTGTGCCTCAAGCAAGGCAGGTGCCGACTCGCGCCGGCTCATCGAAAATTGAGCCTAAAGTTTTACCGGGTATGGCCGAAAACATGGCAAGCGTCCAAATACCCAGAGGTTTTCTATCATGGTCATCGATTTCAGCCGTTTAAACAGCTCCCCCTCACCCACAAGCAGTACGCGTACCAGCGGCAGCAAGGAAACCGGCGACGCCGGCAAATCCGCGCCGGTGATTACCCCGGCCGAACAGGCCAGTACCAGCCAAAGCGGGGAGTCGGTTCACCTCAGTAATGAGGCTCAACAGTTGCAGAAGGTCACTGACACGCTGCGCGATCAACCTGCTGTCGACAAAGCCCGCGTGGCCGAGTTGAAGCAAGCGATTGCCGATGGCAGCTATAAAGTCGACAGCAACCGTGTAGCCAGCAAACTGCTCAACTTCGAAGCCCAGCGCTAGCCAAAGGCCTGCGCCAGGCTTTTGGACGCTTAAAACCCAAGGCCAGCCATGCACGACACAAATTTACTGCAACTGATCACTGACGATTTTGCTCCAGCTCAACAGTTGCTGGAGTTGCTGCAAGCCGAGGCCCTCGCTTTGCACGGTCGCGACATGCCACTGCTCGAAGATATTCTCGCGCAGAAACAGGCGCTGATCATTTTGCTTGAACAGCATGGGCGTTTACGTAGCCAGATCCTCATCAGCCTGAACCTGCCGGCCAGTCGAAGCGGCCTGGAACGACTTGCAGAGCAATCGTCCATTGGCGATCAACTGCTGTCTCAGAGCGACGAACTCAATCAGCTTCTGGCCAACTGCCAGGCAGCCAACGAACTCAACGGTCGTTCGATCCAGATCCAGCAAGCCACCACCGCCAATCAGCTGAAGATCCTCACCGGTGGCGAACCTCCTGCGCTTTATGATGCCCGCGGATCAACCTCCAAGCTGGCGAAGCCCCGCCCACTCAGTCAGGCTTGAAATCAGAGATGAGCGCTCTATCAAGACGCGAAACATGCTGGCAAAATGCCGGCTCTTGCGTGTGTCGTATTTGTCTGGAGATTGATGAACCGTGTTCAATGCCTTAAACGCAGAAGATGCTCCGCAGCCACCAAAGGCGCTCACGACCCCTTTGGAAATTGCCGCCAATCTGCGGTTGCTGCAAGAGAGCCATGATCCACTGATCATCACTTTTCATGAGCGCACCCAGCGCTTTCAGAGCTATCTGGTCGAAGTCGATCGAGACAGCACCATGATCGCCCTGGACGAGATGATTCCTCGCGATGGCGAACGCTTTCTGCTCAATGGCGAAGCGTTTCGCGTCGAAGGTTTCCACGACGGCGTGCGGATTGCCTGGGAAAGCACCGGCACTCTGACGATCGACGAATCCAATGGCAGTCGCTGCTATCGCGGCACAATGCCTGATGAAGTGGTCTATCACCAACGTCGCAATGCGTTTCGTGCAGCGTTGAAACTGGCTCAACTGGTCAACATCGAACTCGGCGGCGAAAAGCTTAAAGCCCCGATCAAGGGTAAACTGCTGGATATCTCGGCTACCGGCTGCAAGTTGCGCTTTGAAGGCGACATCTCCGACCGCCTGCAACTGGGCGAGGTCTACGACCGATTCATCGCCGCCCTGCCCTTCGGCAAAATGACGGCGCCAGTCGAATTGCGTTATCTTCATCACGAAGAGCGGATCGACACCACCTTCGCCGGCGTACGCTTTCACAACATGAGCGGCCAGGTTCAACGCCAGGTCGAGCGTTTCGTCTATCAGCTTCAGCGCGAAGCACGCCGCTTCGATAAAGACGATTTCTGAGTCAACACCTCAATAAAAAACGGGCAGTCCCTTTCGGTGACTGCCCGTTTTTTTTCTAAGGCCTTACCTGAGTGAAGCTTTGCGCAGGCTCCGGATCTGGCTCCTCGGGCGTTACATCCACTTCGTGCTCCGGCTCAGGCTCCAGGTTTACGGCATTTTGCATCTGTTCGTGCACGACCTGCTCATCAACCCGCGGGTCAAGCGCTGCCACCAGAGGCGAGCTCGACATACTGTCTGGCATGGCGACGTGATGCAGAGGCGCATCATCGACCTGATGCAAGTTTGTCACCGCTTTAGGCCGAATGCGCCACACCAGCACCAGCGCGAAAAAGCTGAAGAACGCATAGAGCATCTGACTGCCAAACAGCTTCATCAGCACACCCGCAGCCAGCGGCCCGATGCTTGCGCCGACGCCGTACGTCACCAGCAACATTGCCGTTAGGGAAACCCTTCGGTCGCCTTCGACATGGTCATTGGAAAACGCCACCGCCAATGGATAAAGACAGAACTGCACCAATGAGCAAAGGAAGCCGGCGACAAACAACACTTCAAGTGGCACCTCGGGCATTATCGCCAGAGGCAACGCGGCCAGCGCCAGAGAAAACGCAAAGCAACGGATCAACAACGCCCGATCATAGCGATCCGACAACCAGCCCAGCGGCCACTGCACCACCAAACCCGCAAAAATGCAGCTACCCATGAACAGGCCGACCTGCTCCGTGGAAAGCCCCTGCTGAGAGGCATACAGCGGCGCCAGACCGTAGAACGAACCAACGATCAACCCCGCCCCCAGCACGGTACTCAACGATTGCGGCACGCGTTTCATAAAGAAACGCGGCTCCATCGGTGCCGGATGCAGGGGCGCCGGGTGAATGCGCCGGGTCATGGCGACGGGCACCAGGCACAAGGCAAAACACAGTGCGACCAGCATCAACAACTCCAGACCCAGCGCCGGGTGCATGACCAGAATCAGCTGACCCAGGACCAACCCGAGGTAGGAAGCAATCATGTAGCCACTGAATACCAGGCCACGCTGCCTGGCTTCAGCCTGCTCATTCAGCCAGCTCTCGATGACCATGTACTGGCACATCATGCCCAGGCCGACGATCATCCGCAGGAACAGCCAGGCTGGCAACCAATCCACCAGACCATGCCCCAGCACCGCCGCGCCGACGATGCCGGCGCAGGTCGCGTAAGCCCGGATATGCCCGACCCGGGCAATCAGCCGGTGACCAATTTTCCCGCCCAGCACCAGGCCGGAATAGTTGGCGGCCATCAACGCACCAACCCACAAACCGTCGACATGGTCGGCAGCCAGGCGCAATGCCAGGTAAGTACTGAGTAAGCCCGAGCCGATCAGCATCATCAGCGAGGCGAAATAAAGCGCTCGAAAGGATTTCCAGATTTGGCGCATCGGCGTTCCGAGCGGCTCCTTGAATTGTGCATCGGGCTACCAGAAACGATAGCCCGACGGCGACGGGTCGGTTATGCCTGGGCCGCTAAAACACGCCGCTCCCAGGGCGTTATTTCATCATGGAAACTGCTCAACTCCATGGTCTTCGAAGCAATGTAGCCTTCGATGAACTCCTTGCCGAACAGTTCCTTTGCCAATTGGCTACGCTTCAGACGCTCAAGTGCTGCATGCAAGGTACAAGGTAACGACAAACTTTCCGGCACTTCAAACTCCCCCTGGACAGCCGGGGTCGGCTCCAGCTCGTTTTCTATGCCGTGAAGCCCGGCAGCGAGACTCGCGGCAATCGCCAGGTACGGGTTGGCATCGGCGCCAGGCAAACGATTCTCGACCCGTCGCGCCACAGGCGAGCTTGCCGGAATCCGCAAACCCGCAGCCCGATTGTCGTGTGACCAACAGGCATTGTTCGGGGACGCGTAAGGATGGCACAAGCGTTGATAAGAGTTCACGTTCGGTGCAAAAAGCGCGGTGAAATCCGCCATGCCCGCTTGCTGACCACCGATAAAATGGCGGAAGGTCGCGGTCGGCTGGCCGGCATCGTCGTTGAACACGTTGCGCCCGGTACCCATCTCCACAATGCTTTGGTGAATATGCATCGAGCTTCCCGGCGTATGCGCCAACGGCTTGGCCATGCAGACCACCGTCAAGCCGTGCTTGAGTGCGACTTCCTTGAGTAAATGCTTGAACAGCAATGTCTGATCGGCCAGCAGCAACGGATCGCCGTGCAACAGATTGATCTCGAACTGGCTGATACCCATCTCGTGCATGAACGTATCGCGCGGCAAACCCAGCGCCGCCATGCATTCATACACTTCACTGAAGAACGGCCTCAAGCCATTATTGGAACTGACGCTGAAAGCCGAATGACCTTCCTCACGACGCCCGTCCAGACCGACCGGCGGCAGGAACGGTTGGGTCGGGTCGGCATTGGGTGCAAATACGAAGAATTCCAGCTCGGTCGCCACCACCGGCGCCAGACCTCGAGCCGCGTAACGTGCGATAACCGCCTTAAGCTGACCGCGAGTCGAAAGACGAGAGCTTTCTCCAGTCAACTCGTCTGCATCGCAAATCGCCAAAGCCCGAGGCTGCTTGCTCCAGGGCAGGCGATGGATGTGTTTTGGATCAGCATTGAGCGCCAGATCGCCGTCATCGCTGCCGTAAAAACGCGCCGGCGGATAACCGCCCATGATGCATTGCAGCAGCACGCCCCGCGCCATCTGCAACCGCCGCCCCTCAAGGAACCCCTCGGTGGTCATCACCTTGCCCCGTGGCACACCGTTCAGATCCGGAGTGACACATTCAATCTCATCAATGCCCGTCAATCGCTGCACGAGTGATTTGTGGCCATCGGTAGTCATGACTCAATCCTTGTTACTGTGCAAGCCGCGAACGGCGACCCGTACAAAATACGCACCACCCGTTCAGGATTTCAAGCAGGCACACGCGAAAAGCAGAGATATAAGGCGCAGGTCAGCAATGAAGTGAAGGCTGAAACGATAATTCAGGATTTCAGAGAAAGGTTACGCAGGTGCACAATTGCAGCCCTTTGTCGTCAGCGCAGGTGCTCAAGGAAGATAGAGACTAAATAGTGCACCCCCCAAGGGGCCGCCATTGCTGATCTCGATACGTCCATGCATGCCGTTGCGCTGATGCAGCTCGGCAATACGCGCGGCGAAGTACAGGCCCAGACCAGTGCTGCCACTGCTCTGATTGATGCCCTGCACGTAATCGGCCTGACGCTCGATCATCTGCCGCGGGTAACCGGCCCCATCGTCATTGACGCACAATATCAGCTGCCCAGCCTCCTCACGGACGCTGATCAACAGGGCATGGCGGGCGTAACGGATGACGTTGTTGACAATGTTGGCCACCACCGAGCCGATCAGTTCCCGATCAAAGAAACCGAGGGGGCTGAAGTCATCGACTTCATAGGTCGCGACAATGCCACGGCTGCTCAGTACGTCCTGGTGACATACCAGCTGCGCTTCGATGAAGTCATCGAGCTCATGGTAATCAGGCTTCAACGGCAGCTGGTTGACGCCCAGTTTGTACAGGCCCAGCAACTGCACCAGCATGCCATTGAGGTGAGCGAACTCGTACTCGATAACACCTTGCTCGCCGGTTTGCCGCTGGGAGTCAGGCAACCGTGCGAGCCACTGAGCGTGGGCCTGCATGAGCATGGCCAGGGAGTTCTTCATGTCGTGTACGGTGGAGGCAATCACCGTGGAAAAGTCGAGCCCCTTGTCACCGTCATTCATTCGCCAAAGGCCTTGCTTCGCAGCTTCTGGTAACGCGGATAGCGCGCGTCGCTCTCGGGCATCATGCCAACCATTTTCAAGCAGGCCCGGCACTCTTGCAGCAGTGCCGTGTCGAGACTGGCATCGGCCCCGTGCAACAGCGATTGCGCCATGTTCAGGGCGATACTGATGTTTTTCGGTTGCAGCACCAGCGCGCGACGGAAAAGCTCCCGGGCTTCGGCCAAAGTACCTGCCTTGTAACTGCGCACACCCTGGCGGTTCAAATCGGCCGCAGCGTTGCCGGAATTGAGGATCGCCGGGTCGTCGGTCAATTTGGCAATACCCTGCATCACCGCCGGGTCGTCACCATAGATTTCCGCACAGTTTTTCAGCATGGATGCACCGGCATCCGCCTGACCTAATTGCTGGAGTTGTTTGGCAACCAACAGCGCCGCGTCGGCACTCATGAATTGCTCCATGCCCTCAAGACGGGTCATCGCCTGCTCGGTCAGTTTCTCGGCGGTTTCGGCATCGTTGAGCAGCAGGCTGGTGGCTTTCATCAGCCGTGCGCGCACCTGCAGCCCTGGATCGTTGACGTTCTCCTTGGCAACCTCGCTCAGGGTCTGATTGATCTCCAGCCGGGTCCGCGTATCCAGCCCTCTTTCACTGCCTTTACTGATCAACGCCTGGGCCAGACCGAGATTGCTCTCCGGGTCCTTGAAACGCGACTGCTGTCCCTGGGCTACAGCCTGGCGGTAGGCTTTCGACGCACTTTCAAAATCCTCGTTAGCCAACGCCAGTTTGCCGAGCAGCGATTGTCGGCGCACAGCCAGTGGCGACAAGCGAACGGCTTCCTCCAGCACACTCTGTGCGCGCCTGGAGTCTCCTTGGGCGACCAGCACATCAGCCATTCCGTCGTAGAGCGCCGGCATCATCGGGAAAGCCTTCAGCGCCATTTCGTACAGAGTCTGTGCCTGGCTGACCTGTCCTCGCTTGAACAGCGACCGACCCAATCCCGCATAGGCCCAGGGCAAAGGGCGGTCTGCCAGAATGGTGTTGAGAAAGCGCTCCAACGCCTCATGCTGATTAAGATCGCGCAGGGCATCAGCCCTGAACCGCAGGCACAACGGAGCAAACCGCGGATCCTGCTTGCAAAGGGCGGCGCAGGCAGCCAGGACTTCGGCGGGCTTGCCCCGATCGAGGGCTTGCAGGATCGGCTTGAGCAACGTCTTGCGCTGCACCAGCTTCTCCAGCCGCTGAGCCAAACCTGCGCGATTGAAGGGTTTGGTCAGATAAGCGTCCGGCTCATGCTCAAGGGCACTGAGCACCATGGCCTGACTGGTCTCGGCAGTGACCATGACGAACACGCTTTCATGGCTGATCAGCTTGTCGACCATCAGGTCTTCGAGCACCTGCTGACCGTTCTTCCTGCCGTCCCCAAGATGGTAATCCTGCAGGACGAAGTCGTAGCGCTTCTGCGCGCACATGCGCAGCGCCTGCTCACCCGTGTCGGCCGTGTCTACGTCCTTCACACCCAGCTCGCGCAACATCGACCTGACTGAAGTGCGGAAATCAGAGAAATCATCGACGATCAAAAAACTTTTTTGTTGGTACGCCAGCATCGAAGATTCCAGGCAAATAAGAAGATGAACCCAAAGGAAAATGCAAGGACGAGCTCAGCTTCGCTGCCCATTTCGGCGCGCAGATGATAGCCAGTAGCCATGGGCTATCAAGCAATTTTACACAAACCTTCAATTACGCTTGCCTGCCGCATGCTTTGGGCTAGATCTACGGGTTTCCCTGGCACTGGGGCAGCTAACGAGGAGAACTTGCCCATCGGGTTATCGGCCACTTGCCGCGTTCCCTTATAGGTACCGAGCAAGTAATCGCCTATTTACTTGGCACAGTGGTGCGACTCGACTCAATGGGAGCGGATCAATGCCGCTTACGCGACACCTGCACTACCTAAACCCCACCAACCCCACGATTCAAGACTCGCATTCCCAGCCTGCCAAGACGGTGATATCATTTTGGTGCGAGCGCAGAGCATGCTGACTCTCCCTTTGGACGTTAAAAAACGTCAGGAAATTTATATTTGATCTGCCAATCCATGAGGATCTCGCTCAAGGATATGTACCTGAATGACGTCAAGGATTGAGCAACTGATGCAGCCGTTTAGCATGTCTCCCGCAGTAATGATCAACAGCCTTCGTGTAAATCGAAACTTGATCCACGCCTTGATCCACAGAGAAACAGTCGGCCGCTACAAAGGTTCGATGCCCGGCATTTTTTGGTCGCTCTTCACCTCCGTTTTCATGCTGCTGGCCTGGCTGGCATTCTACGTGGTGCTGTTCGGGTTTCCGCCCGTAACCATATTTCATTTACCGTTAGTACTTCACCCCCTTGCACTGCTGACACCTGGAGTCTCCTGGCTCCTCGCGTCACTAAGCGTGTACCTGCGTGACATTGGCCTGTTCGTCGGCATTATTACCATGGTCATGCTCGTCCTCTCGCCAATTTTCTATCCTCTCTCGGCGCTCCCGAAAAACGATCATGCCGCCCTGCAGATGAACCCGCTAACCCTTCCAGTAGAAATGGCTCGCAATGCCCTTTTCCGGGGTACGGCTCCACATTGGGGTAGCTTGGCCGGTTATACGGCTGTAGCTCTATTGGTTGCTTGGGCCGGGTTCGCCTGGTTCCAGAAAACACGAAAAGGCTTTGCCGATGTCATCTGAAGTTGCTATCCAGGTCGAACAACTCAGCAAGCTCTATCATGTCTATGAAAAGCCCGCACACCGTCTGTTGCAAATGCTCTCGGGACGGCGCAAGCAGTACTTCAAAGCTTTCCCCGTGCTAGACGATGTCAGCTTCGAGATAAGAAAAGGCGAAACGGTTGGCATCATTGGCCGTAACGGCAGTGGTAAGTCGACTTTGCTCCAGATGATCTGCGGCACGCTTAATCCAAGCAGTGGCCGCATTATTACCCATGGCCGTATTGCTGCACTGCTGGAACTGGGGTCTGGATTCAACCCTGAGTTCACGGGCCGTGAAAATATATATCTTAATGGCGCATTACTTGGCCTTACCTCCGCCGAAATCGACCAGCGCTACGCGGCTATCGAGGCTTTCGCCGAAATTGGCGAATACATTGACCAGCCCGTCAAGAGCTACTCCAGCGGGATGTATGTTCGCCTGGCGTTTGCAATCCAGGCCAATATTGATCCAGAAATCCTGATTGTTGACGAAGCCTTGGCGGTCGGCGACGCTTTTTTCGTTCATCGCTGCATGGACCGCCTGCACCAACTCCAGGAACGTGGCACCTCCATCCTGCTGGTGACCCACGACAGCATGCTGGTCAAGCGATTCTGCGACCGGGCAATATGGCTGGATCAAGGCAGGATTCGAAGCATCGGCGCGTCCAACGAGGTCGTCGACAGTTACCTGGCCTGGCTCTTTCAAATGCCCGTTGCTACTCCAGAAACAGAGCTCGCCCCTGCCCTCTTCTCGTCCTCTAACGGCGACGAAGAACATATCGCCAACATTGACAGGCGTCTGGGAGACCAACGCTGTCAGATAATCGGTGCACGCCTTTACGATAAAGACCGAACGCCGACCGACGAAGTGCAAGGCGGCTCAGATGTCATCCTTCGATTCACCGTGGCCAATGCCAGCCTGACCCCGGATAACTCGCTGATATTCGGCTATATCGTCAGAAACTTCAGAGGCGAAGAAATAGCTGCAACCAACACCCGACTGGAGTGCATGACGGCAGAGCGATTCACCTCTTCTGGCGAGCGCATGACCATCGAAGCGCGCATCCACATTCCCCTCCTGCACCCGGGGCACTACTCCATAAGCGTCGGCGCTTCCTATGAGCAGGACGGTGGGTCTCAGCTAACGCTGGCGGACCGAATAATCAATTCAATTATCTTCAGCGTAAGTTGCCACAAGAAAATCAGCACAATGACCTGTTTCGATACCCAATTCAGCGTCCAGCGGGCATCGCAATGTTCATAATATTTGGCAGCCCACGCTCGGGCACGACATTCCTCAAAGAATCGCTCAACCAGAATCCGGCAATCGTTATTCCACACGAAACCGACTTCATTGTTCCACTCGCGTTCTTGATCGACCGTATACCTAACGCTCAAATCGGTCGCGAGCTGGTTGCAGAAATGATTGTTTCGACCAAGGACTTCGCTGCCAGCATTGGCTGCCACCTGAGCCCAAGCGAGGTCAAGGCATGTATTTACAACGCCGACTATAAGGTGCCTGCGATACTCGAAAGCCTGTATGCGTCAATCGCTAAGAAGACCGGTGCCATTATCGCTGGCGATAAATCCCCCAATGATCTGGGCTCGCTTGGAATCTTGCGTAATACCCAATTATTCAAATCGAATATCAAACTGATTCATATCGTCCGTGATGTGCGTGACGTCGTGTTGTCTCTGCAAAATACATCCTGGGCACCGCAAAACATTGAGATGACGTTCCCCGGCATCTGGAACACGACCAACCTCAACTTGCAACGCTTTGCCTCACAAAATCCTGAGAATTACTTTTTTCTCCGTTACGAGGACTTCATCGAAGCCCCCGCAACAATGCTCCAGCAAATGTGTGACTTCCTCCAGGTGACATTCGACTCTCGGATGCTCGACTGGAAGAGTTTAGGTAAAGACCTGCGACACCTGCCACATCATCAGAACCTTGGCCAGCCACCAATGAACGGCCGTTGTTACAACTGGAAAAGTCTCGGCGATGCATCCTGCCACCCTTGGGCAGAAAGAGCCCGGGAGGCGCTGCAAGAGTTTGGCTATGAACTTGCGCCGGCAATGTCCAGCGACTCCGCAAAGTAAAACCCTTGCCCACCAAAACTTAATTTTCAAAGCGCGCCCCCGTGACCATAGCACCTATCAACTACAAGCCGACCGCAACAGCCAAAGGGACAGAAAACCGCATGGAACAGATCGACCGCCTTGTTGATCGCATCGAAAAACTGGCTCTTTCAGCAGAAAACAAATCGGCCGAAGGCCTGCATTTAGTCAAAGAGATCGAGAGCAGAGATCGACTGCTCTGCGAGCTACGCGCAGATGAACAAGAGCTTCGCAATCGTCTTTCAATTCAAGGCCGCGAACTCGAATTGCTGCTAGCACAGCACGCACAAATCGAGGCTCAACTGCAGACGACTGAGCAGCAGCTCAAAAATGCCGAACAATTGCTCCAGGCGAAAACCAGCGAAGCCGTGGCCATTTCCGATTGGGCAGTCGACTTGCGCACAAAGCTGGCCTCAAAACAGGCGGAATTGGTCAAGCTCTCGGACTGGGGCAGCACCATCGAGCGCACGCCGCTGCGTTACTTCATACGCAAACAGTTTTTTAAATGGTCGCGCAGAATTTACGCACTCCTGCCGTTCACACCCGCTCAAAAGAGCAAACTGGCACGTAGTATTCGGCGCTGGTTGAAAACCAGTGCAGCAACATCCGCCGAGTCATCTTCGTCGTCAAAAATCACGACGCTGCCGAGCGTACCGCCTCAAACAAAAGTAAATGTTCAGTCTTCAGCTGCACAGCCTGTAGTGCTGATGTTCGGCGTCATTGACTGGCACTTCCGTATTCAACGCCCGCAAAACCTGGCCAAAGAGCTGGCGAAAGCAGGTCAGACGACGTTTTACATCTCAAATAACTTTCTTGATGACGATGCCCCGGGCTTCGAAGTAGAAAATCTGGATGAGGCGAGCGGACTGTTCCAGGTCCGCCTGAAAGTCAGCGGCGCACCACTTATCTATTATGCGCCACCCTCAACCGCAGCGATCTCACAACTATGCCAAAGCCTGGCGCTGCTCATGCAGTGGGCGAATGTCGATGCCGTGCACTGTATTGTCCAGCATGCCTACTGGTTCCCACTCGCAAGGCGCATTCCCAACTCCACATTGATCTATGACTGCATGGATCATCATGAAGGCTTTGGCAACGTCGCTCAGGAACTGCTTGATCTCGAAATAGCCTTGATGCGCAGAGCGGATCTGCTGGTGGCAACGTCCGACTGGATCGAGCAGCACGGCAAGCGTGAAAACCGCAATGTAGCGGTAATCCGCAATGCCGCTGAATACAGTTTCTTCAGCCAGCGACCAGAAAACATCTACCAGGATCCCGAGAATAGAAAGATCATCGGTTACTACGGAGCCATTGCCGAGTGGTTCGATCTGGACCTGCTCAAGCAAATCGCCCAATCCTTCCCACAGCACCTGATATTGCTGATTGGCAACGATACGGTAAACGCCAGGAAATACCTCAAGGCCTACCCGAATATCCTCATGGAAGGAGAAGTCCCCTACTCCTCCCTCCCGCACTACCTCTATGCCATGGACGTCTGCCTGCTTCCGTTCAAAGTCATTCCTCTGACACTGGCCACCAACCCGGTGAAGGTCTACGAGTACTTGAGTGCAGGCAAACCCGTGGTTTCGGTGAAACTGCCGGAGCTCAGCCAATTCGGAAAACTGGTCAAGACAGCTGAAAACCCTGCTGATTTTGTCACGGCAATAGATGAGGTCCTGAAAAGCCTTCCGGAGCCAGAGTCCGCGCTTCAGGCACGTCAATTATTTGCAGAGGGTCAGACCTGGCAGCATCGAGCCGCAAGCCTGCGTCAATCGATCGATACACTGCCCATGCCCAAAATCAGCGTCGTGGTGTTGACCTACAACAATCTGGAGTTGACCAAAAACTGTCTGGACAGCCTGGTGACTCATAGTAACTATGCCAACCTTGAGATTATCGTCGTCGATAACAACTCCAGCGACGATACCCCAGCGTTCCTGAAAGCCTGGGCCGAGGGACATTCGAACCGAATCATCATCCTCAATCACGACAACAAGGGTTTCGCCGCAGGCAACAATCTAGGTCTTGCAGCGGCCAGTGGTGATTATCTGGTTATCCTGAACAACGATACCGTTGTCACCGCTGGCTGGGCCAAGGGTTTGATGCGCCACCTCCTGGACAACCAGGACATCGGAATCGTTGGCCCGATCACCAACAATATCGGCAATGAAGCACGAATCAATACCCGCTACACCCAGATAACAGACATGCACGTCGAGTCTGCCGAAATCACACGCGCACGGATGGGCAAGTGGTTCGAAATCAATACATTGGCATTTTTCTGCGTCATGTTCCCGCGTTCGACCTACGAAAAGATCGGTGGCCTTTGCGAAGAGTACGGACTGGGCTTTTTCGAGGATGACGATTATTGCCGCCGTGTGCAACACATCGGTATGCGTGCGGTCTGCGCCGAGGATGTTTTTGTTCACCACCATTTGTCTGCCTCGTTCAATAAATTGGGAGCAGAGAAAAAACAAGCGCTCTTCGAAAAGAACAAAGCGATATATGAGAGCAAGTGGGGGGCCTGGACCCCGCACACGTATCGAGACGCTTGAAAAACTGTTCAAACGATTTGTACACCATTAACGGCTGAACACCAGAGACGATATTTTGCACAGAGACAGCATAAAATACGCAGTGATACTTGTCGTTTTATTGGCAACTACTGTGGTCAGTGTGTACGGATTTTCGACTTTCGAAATTCCCCACCGGGACAAGAACATCCTGGCGATAGTATTGTCGGCTTTATGCTTGGCCGCCCTTACTTTCTTTACCCGCCGCTCACCGATCGTCCTCGGTGCCGGGTTGATCGCCTGTGTCTCAATTGCCTGTGGACACGCGTGGCCGATAATTGTCGTGGCAGTGTTCGGTCTTTCCTCAACAGTGCTCGGCAGATGTATCCTGGGCCACAGGATCTCCGCCAGTTGGCCAACCCACCTCCTGATCGGAGCCGGCACGTTCGGCACATTCACAGGCCTGGCAGCGTATTACACGATCAACTACTCCTGGCTTTATTCTGCAATGCTTTTGCTTGCGCTTTTGTTGGGTAGCAAACACACCGCATCGATTTATCATGAGCTGCTGATTCGAATACGAACCGCCCGTTCTTCAGGAACGGTTACCTGTACGACGCTCGACATTTTGATCTCCAGTTTCGCGTGTTTGTACGTATTGATCGCGTTCATGCCAGAGATCGGACATGACGCTTTGGCCATGCACCTATTCGTCCCCTCCCACATGGCCCAGCAGCATAAATGGGGGTTCGATGCACAAAACTATGTATGGGCCGTAATGCCCATGCTCGCTGACTGGATCTATAGCATTGTTTACATGCTGGCCGACGAGACTGCGTCGCGCCTGATCAACTCCGCATTCATCTTGCTCGTTGCGTGGCAAATCAGGGAAATGGTGATCTGGGCAGGAGGTACCGCAACCAGTTCCCGCTGGGCGATGCTTATCTTCCTGTCGACACCACTAGCCTTTGCCGAAAACAGCAGCCTGCACATCGAAGGTGTGTGGACCGCTTTTGTCATGGCAGGAACACTAGCAATACTGAAAGTTTCAAGTTCGACCCCTGACGCCAGGGAGCGGCTGTCGCACCTTCTCCTGGCAGGTATCATGCTGGGCTTTTCGCTGGCGGCCAAGGCCGTGACGCTGAGCGTTCTTCCTGTCCTTCTAGTTATTCTCTTATCGCAATACAAAGCCTGGGCCATACCGGGAGTCATCCGGACCATCCTCCTGGGCAGTGTTTGTTTGATACTGGCCGGTGCTATCCCTTATGTCTCTGCGTGGTACTTGACTGGCAACCCCGTCTTCCCGTTTTTCAATGCCATCTTCCAATCTCCATTCTGGCCAAGTCAGAACTTCGATCCCTCGGCGACTTTTGGCACCGGGGTTTCATGGGATACGCTCTATCGAATGGTCTTCAATTCAAATCGATACATTGAAGGCAAAATCGGCGCGGCAGGCTTCCAGTGGCTACTGCTCCCCACCGCCGCAGTCGCTCTCGTCCTGAGTGGCAACAGAAACGCTTTACGTATCCTGCTTATCGGCGCAGGAGCATTGATCATGACGTTTCAGTCCACTGCGTATCTACGTTATATATTCCCTTCTTTCGCACTACTGTCAGTCGTACTTGTCCTGCCCTTCTCCGACACCAAAATATTTCCCAAGACAGCAGGAATTATTGCCGGGATCCTGTTGATCACATCAAATATGTGGTTCCTCCAAGCGGCCACCTATTATGGTCAGCTAGTGCCGTCCGCCTTGCTCAGTGCCACAGGTCGTGATGCCTACCTGTCTGAACGCTTGCCGATACGGAAAATAGTCGACATCGTCAACGCACTCAATACAGAACACCGTCGCGTTGCAGTCTTTGCGTCCCCATTGACGGCGGGATTGAACAGCGATGCCCTTTACGCATCCTGGTACAACGTAAAATGGAAGGCCGAGTTCGATGCCGCCACCACTGAATCCCAACTCGTTCAGTTACTGCTGAGTCGCCAGGTCGATTGGCTGATCATCGATTCCTCGCAACTCCCTGAGGTTCAACTTAACCGACTACTCAAAGTGTCCTCCCCGGTCGCAACATTGACTGGAATCGAACTACGGAAATTCAATGATGCCTATCGCTACAGCCAGGAGCGCTTGTTGAATACGGAGCTTTCCAACCTCGATGGCTGGACGCTGACTTCTCCATCGAGCTATGACGGCGCCCGGAAAACTCTTACGGTTAGTGTGAGTACACCCGCAATTCAGGCCGTCGAAGTGACGCCAGGACAAAGCTTTAAAAACAGCGTGCTCGCGCGCTGCTCTACCGCACCGGCACCAGGGCGAATTCAAGTCAACTGGATGGATGCCAAAGGCTCCTTCATAAGGGCCAGTATTGAGACGTTTGACTGCAAAACAGAATGGACAACTCATGAGATGACGGTAGTTGCACCGCCAAATGCTCATTCCGCTGTCATTTATGCTTCAGGCCATACTGAAACTCCATTGGAGTTCAAGTCACTCTCATTCAGACAATAGTCAGCGATATCGATGAACTTAAAAATAGAGCTTTCCACTGAAGAACAGCGTGTCGCGGTAGTGATCCCAAGCTATAGAGTAACCGCACACATAGCGGGTGTGATTGAAGCGATAGGCCCCGAAGTATGGCGTATCTATGTCGTGGATGACGCCTGCCCGGATGGCTCCGGTGGACATGTAATAACCTCTTGTTCCGACCCCAGGGTCAGGGTGCTACCCCATGACTTGAACAAAGGCGTGGGCGGAGCGGTGATGACCGGCTACCGAGCAGCCATTGCCGACGGCGCAAGCATCATTGTCAAAGTGGATGGGGACGGCCAGATGAATCCGGCTCTGATCCCGCTCTTCATTGAGCCCATCCTGGCAGGGGAAGCTGATTACACCAAAGGCAACCGCTTTTTTGATCTGGAGGAAGTTCAATCAATGCCGCGCGTTCGCCTCTTCGGCAACGCCGTATTGTCGCTGATGGCCAAACTATCAACAGGCTACTGGGATCTGTTCGACCCCACCAATGGCTATACCGCGATTCATCGTGACGTGGCAAAACTATTGCCTCTCGATAAAATCAGTGAACGCTATTTTTTCGAGACTGACATTCTATTCCGCTTGAATACCTTGCGCGCCGTTGTTGTTGATGTACCAATGGAAGCCAAGTATGGCGAAGAAGTCAGTAATCTTAAAATCTCGAAAATCATCGGCGAATTTCTGTTCAAACACAGCAGAAATTTTGCCAAGAGAATTTTCTACAATTACTACCTGCGGGATATGTCTCTCGCATCGATCGAGTTACCGGTTGGAGTTTTGATGCTCTGTTTTGGTCTGATCTTCGGCAGCTTTCACTGGTCTGAATCCGCTAACAATGGCATCCCGACCCCCGCTGGCACGGTCATGCTCGGTGCGCTTCCCATACTCATGGGATTGCAGTTGATTATGGCATTCCTTGGCTATGACATCGCCTCCGTTCCAAGCAGGCCCAGGCATGCCAAACGCCGTAACGTAAACCTGATGCGGGAAGACACTAAATGAAAACGCTGAGAGACTTTTTGTCGGACCCTTCGCTCAAGACACTAGACGTCGATGGCGCCGAACGCCTTGAACTTCATGAAAAGGTTCTTCAGCGTAAGCGAATGCTGCGTGAAGTATTCATTGAGTTCCATCATTTATTTAATCGTCTGGCAGACCGTTACTTCAAGGTCGAGGGCCTTGAAGTAGAGCTTGGCGCCGGCATTGCCCCCATGCGCGACTCTTACCCTGAAGTATTGGCCTCGGATATTGTATTCGCCAAACACCTGGACCTGGAGCTGAATGCCGAGTCGATGAACCTGGATGATCAGTCGGTCAAAGCATTTTACGGGCAAAACTGTTTTCACCACTTCCCTCATCCCGACCGTTTTTTCGCGGAAATCGACAGGACATTAAAACCGGGTGGCGGAGCAATCCTGATCGAACCTTTTTATGGTCCTTTTTCAGCCTTTATCTATAAGCGCCTGTTCAAATCCGAAGGGTTCGACATGAACTTTGAGTCGTGGGAAACACCTGCGACCGGCCCTATGAACGGCGCCAACCAGGCCCTCAGTTATATAGTCTTCGTACGAGACAGAAAGGCGTTCGAACTCAAACACCCTACCCTCGAGATCGTTCACCAGGAAATATGCGGTAACTACCCGAGGTACCTGATCTCTGGCGGGCTAAACTTTCGCCAACTGCTACCTGACCCATTGATTCCCTTGATAAAAATCGTCGAAAAACTGCTTTACCCTTTAAGGCGTATTCTCGCACTCCACCACATCGTCGTTATCAGGAAAAAGTCTTGACATTTATCAAGTACGGTGCCATCCAGCTCTTGGCTTATGCCTTGGATATGGGATGTTTTCTCTTATTGATTTTATTATTCAAGGATGAGCCGATTCTGGCCAATATTGCCAGCAAGCTCATCGCGGGAGTCTTTGCGTTCTTTTTACATCGACACTTTACGTTCAAGTCGACCAGCGGCAGCAGCAAGGCGCAAGCACTTCGCTACTTCTCCTTACTCGCCATCAACCTACCATTTTCATCAGCCTTGTTTGCCGCAGGCCTGTATTTCGTCAATAGCCCCACACCTGTCAAGTTTGTCTCGGACGTAGCCTGCGTACTCTTGACCTACTGGATAAGCAAACTGTTCGTATTTCATCCCGATACGACCAGGCCTGCCCTGTCCAATGGCCCTGAAAGCTTATGAGCATGAAACTTCTCATTACCGGAACGACAGGTTATATCGGTCAGCGGCTGGCATCCTTGGCGATAGATAAAGGGTACGAAATCATCTCCGCTACACGAAAGCCCTGCCCCCCGGCTTATACGTGGCTGCCTTACGACCTGCATGGACAAGCACCTGAATGCCCGGCGGGGACCCAGGCCTTTGTCCACCTGGCCGCGGACACATCGAAAAGTGCTCAGATTTCCTCGGAAGACGAAGTACAGGCGGCACAAGCGTTGATCCGCTGCGCCACACAAGTCGCGGCCAGGTTTATCTTCATATCCAGCCAGACTGCCGCATGCGAGGCCCCTAGCGCTTATGGCCGAACAAAGTGGCGCATCGAGCAAGAAGTGCTAGCCGCTGGCGGGATCGTGATCAGACCGGGACAAGTGTATGGCGGTCCTGAGAGCGGGCTTTTTGGAATGTTATCAGGGCTGGTTCGTCGTTTTCCGGTCATTCCGATACTTCTACCTGCGCCCCAGGTGCAACCCGTGCATGTCGATGACCTTGCGGCCTCGATCCTGACCATCGTCGAGCGGGAAGATATTCGGGCAGAGACTTTTAACCTGGGCTCTGTGCAACCGGTTTCCTTTGGCCGCTTTCTCATGTCGATCGCTGACAACCGCATAAATGCAGTTCGTCTTCCAGTGCCCTTCCCGGTAGCGCCCATCAAACTGCTCGGCTTGTTATTAGGGCAGTCCATGTGCACGAAACTTGGCCTTGACCGCATTTTTTCACTCATCAACCTCCCGCACATGGACACCGAGATGTCCTTGCGACGACTGGGTATTGAGCTTCGACCGCTTGCTAGTGGCATGCATCGCTCAGGTCGTGGTCATCGCAGGCAATTACTCCAGGAGGGGATTGTGCTCTTGAGTTACTTACTCAAAAGCCCTCCGGAACAGAGCCTGGTTCGTCGTTATGCAAACGCCCTTGAGCGCACAGGCAGAACCCAAAAGGTAATCAGCTCACGCTTGATGGTGCGATGGCCGGCACTCCTGGCCCTACTCGATAATCACAACTTCCTGAACCAGCCTTATGGTCGGGAATTATCCTGGCGGCTGCAGGTTGCAGTCAGCATCGCCGAGGCCAGCCCTCAGGGCGCAAGCGTATTTCTAGGCCCCCTGCAACAAGGCAACTTCTTCACGACCCTGATATCGCTGGGGCTGACCGCGGCTAAAGAGCTTACGTGGCGGATATTCGCCCTGCTGTGCCAACCCTTTGCTCGTCATCTATTTCTTGAAAGTGAAATCAAGCGTGAAGCCTGAGTTCGATGTAATTATTGTAGGTAGCGGCCCGGCTGGTACGTCTGCCGCCTATCCGCTCGTTAAAGCCGGATTGAAAGTGCTCATGGTGGATGCCCAAGCCGCGTCAGGCTCATCCGCCGTGCCGACCGCTCCGTACCTCACAAGCCGGTCGAACGACAAGCATCAGTGGAAATGGATGATAGGCGAGAACTTCCATGCCTTGACCCAGCTGGATGCCGTGTCCCCCAAACTGAAAACCCCGACCCATGCCCATGTCTTTCAGGGGTTCAGTGCAGCCAATCACATAGAGGTGAACAACTTCATCGGGATAGGATCACTGGCAACCGGCGGCTTGTCGAATGCATGGGGCTGCGGTGTCGCACGCCTTCGCGCCAGTGACTTTCCTGGACTTTCCATCGATTACGCAGAGCTGGAGAAGTCCTACGAGACAGTCTCCCGGCGTATGGGCATCAGTGGCCAGGTCGATGACGACCTCTCAGGCTATTTTGGTCTTGATGAGTGGTCACAGCCACCATTGCCTCTGGATAAACTGCACCAACGGTTGCTCGATAACTATACCCGGCGCAGACAGGCGTTCCCCGACCTGGGTTTTCGCCTTGGCCGCTCGCGGGTGGCAGCCTTGAGTCAAAATCTGGAAGAACGAAAAGCCTGTGATCTTTCCGGAAACTGTCTGTGGGGTTGTCAGAATCAGGCGCTGTACTCCGCCTCCCTGGAACTTCCGAAGCTCAAGCAGTACCCAGGATTCCAGCACGTCCAGGATTTTTCGGTGGACGACCTCCTTAAGCAGGACGGCTCATGGACGATCACTGATCAACGTTCATCCAGGCGTTTTTCCGGCCGGCGACTTCTACTGGCTGCAGGCACTCTGGCGTCGACCAGACTAGCCCTCAAACACCTTGACTACACGCGACCGCTACCGCTGCTGTCGTCGCCGACAGCGGCCTTCCTGCTGTGGCTGCCAAGAATGTTGGGGACCCCAAGAGTTTCGACATTTGGCCTGGGCCAGTTGTCGTTCTCACTTGATATTGCTTCAGGCACTACAGCTTTCGGTTCGACTTTCAGCACTACGGGCTTGCCGATGTCCGAGTTCGTCAGCCGTGTTCCCATGAGCAAGCGCTACAGTGTCGAACTGCTGAAAAACCTCCTCAGTTCTTGCCTGGTCGGAAATATCTTCCTTCCAGGCCACTTGTCCAATAACACCGCCGTATTGGGCGCTGATGGTTCGCTGCGAATCAATGGCGGTCTGCAACCCGAGACGAACGCGACCATGAAAAGCGCCGAGGTACTGCTGCGTAAAAGCTACTGGAAAATGGGCGCGGTATTGATGCCTATGAGTTTCACCGTCGGCAAGCCGGGGGCAGATATCCACTATGCAGGAACCCTGCCCATGCACCCGACCCCCAGACTTGGACAGACAGATATTTTTGGAGAAGTGGCAGGACTCCCCGGCGTACACATCGTCGATGGGGCTTGCCTGCCAAGCCTTACAGAAAAGTCGCACACACTAACGATCATGGCCAATGCGGACCGGATAGGGCGCTCACTTGCAACACAGGTATAGGAAGTAGAAAGGAATGACCCACAAGGTACTCTGCATCATCGGTACTCGCCCTGAAGCCATCAAGATGGCTCCCGTGATCAAGGCCCTTCAGGCCGAAGGAAATATCAATTGCCGGGTGCTGGCTACGGCCCAGCATCGCGGCATGCTTGATCAGGTGCTCGAGTTCTTCGGTATTACTCCCGATATAGATCTGGACATCATGCGTCCCAATCAGTCGTTGACGACGCTGACCGCACGGTTGCTACTGGATCTGGATGTCGTCCTGCAGTCCGAGAAACCGGATGTAGTGCTGGCTCAAGGTGATACGACAACAGTGATGAGCGCGGCATTGGCCTGTTTCTATTTGCGGATTCCCTTCGGTCACATCGAAGCTGGCCTGCGCACCGGCGACATGCACAACCCATTCCCCGAAGAAGCCAACCGCGTGATCGCCGGTAAACTGGCCCGTTGGCATTTCGCGCCGACTCAGGGTTCCATGGATAATCTACTGCGTGAAGGCGTAGCCCCAGCGGATATCACCATGACGGGCAATACCGTCATCGATGCTTTGCTGATGACTGCTGCACGGACACTGCCGCTCGATATCGAGCTGGATTCGAGTAAACGTCTGGTTCTGGTGACGTCCCATCGTCGAGAAAATTTCGGTGAGCCGTTCCAGAATATCTGCCAGGCGCTGAAAACGCTGGCTGAGCAAAATCCGGATATCCAGATTCTTTACCCTGTGCACCCCAACCCAAACGTCAAGGATGTTGCCTACCAGATACTTGGCCGCACACCCAATATCATTCTTTGCACTCCGCTTGACTACGCACCGTTCATAGCCGCGATGAAACGTTCTTATATGATCATCAGCGACTCCGGTGGCGTGCAGGAAGAAGCACCAGCGCTCGGCAAACCGGTTTTGGTACTGCGCGAAGAAACCGAACGGCCGGAAGCCGTCGACCTTGGCGTGGTCAAGCTTGTAGGCGCCAATCGCGACACCATCGTCGAACAGGCGCAGCGCTTGCTCGACGATCCCGAGGCTTACAAGGCCATGGCTCGTGGAGTTTCCCCCTATGGCGATGGCAAGGCGGCAGAACGCATAGTCAGCGTGTTAAGGCAGCATTTCCAATAATGCGAATGATCTACCTCTCGCCAGTTCCGTGGGCCAGCTACAGCCAGCGCCCGCATCACTTCGTCAACTGGCTGAACAGTCAGACAGGAGAGCCGGTGCTGTGGGTGGACCCCTATCCGACACGCCTGCCGTCGTTGCACGACTTCAGGTCCAAGCCACCTGTTGCCGACCAGCAAAGCGTTGCCGTTCCGCACTGGCTGCAGATATGTAAACCCCTGGCCTTGCCGATCGAGCCCATTCCGGGCTCGAGCATCATGCAGAGGCTGCTCTGGCGCGATATCTTCAAGAAGACCGCAGCGTTTTCGGCAGGTCGGCCGTGCATGATTTGTGTCGGCAAACCATCCGAGCTCGCCCTGCAACTGTTGGCGCGCATGCCAGACAGCTATGCCGTCTATGACGCCATGGACGATTTTCCGGCCTTCTATCAAGGGCTTTCACGACGCGCCATGGAGGGACGCCAACATCGACTCATTAGTCGGGTGTCTAAAGTACTGGCGTCTTCCACCGCCATTCGCGACAAACTCCTGGGCAAAACTGACAAGGTCGAACTGGCCCTTAATGCTTGTGATATGCAAGAAATTGCGCCCGTCGAAAGCCTCGATCTGGGCACCAAGCATCGAATACTGGGTTATGTCGGTACCATTGGCCATTGGTTCGATTGGGATCTGGTCATCGCACTGGCGCGAGCCAATCCTGAAAACCGGGTCCAGTTGATCGGCCCCGTATTCACCCCAGCGCCGTGCACCCTGCCCACCAATATCGAGTTATTGCCCGAGTGCTCATATACCGATGCCATAGCGGCCATGGCCGCTTTTTCGGTGGGATTGATTCCATTCAAACTCAACCGCCTGACCGCTTCAGTCGACCCGATCAAATACTATGAATACCGCTCCCTCGGCCTTCCGGTCATATCCACCCATTTCGGTGAAATGACGCATCGAGGCAAGGAGCCTGAAGTGTGGCTTGTCGATGACCAGTCCGATTTACACAACATCAGCCTGGAAGCTCTCAACTACCAGAGCAATCACTTGAGCATTCGCCAGTTTCGCCAGGATAATCTTTGGTCGACCCGTTTTGCGGCAACCCGACTACAGACACAAGCACATGCGGCGCTTACTGTACCGGGCTCAAGTACGCAACGGAATGCCATATGAGTACGCGCGCTCAGCATCACTTGGCCAATAAACGTTTCCTTCAGCACTCACACTGGATTTAGCTATTTCATGGCAGACAAACACCCCCCCCTCCTGGTTTGGCATGGCAGTCAGGTCACACCCGAGGACCGTCGGCAGTTGCTGACGCAGAAGCCGATTACGATCTGGCTCACGGGACTAAGTGCTTCAGGAAAGTCCACCCTTGCTTTCGCCCTTGAGCGGAGCCTGATGGACAGGGGACAGCTGTCTTTTGTGCTCGATGGCGACAACGTCCGCCATGGACTCAATAACAACCTGGGATTCAGCCCTGAGGATCGTGCCGAAAACATCCGTCGGATTGCAGAAGTATCGAAGTTGATGAATTCGGCCGGCATAATTGTCATCGCTGCGTTCATCTCACCCTTCAACCATGACCGCAACCTGGCACGCGAAGTCATAGGAACCGAGAGCTTTCGCGAAGTGCATGTCAGTACCTCACTGGCCGTCTGCGAGTCCCGGGACCCTAAAGGGTTGTACAGCAAGGCAAGAGCGGGAACATTACCGGAGTTCACCGGTATCTCCTCCCCTTATGAAGCCCCTGAGCATCCAGATCTGAGAATCGACACCGATATCTCGACGCTGGAAGACTCGGTGGATCAACTGCTCAAACTTATTGACTCGGTCTATACCTCAAATCAATGATCCAGAAGCCCTGAAACCTGCCGATAAAGCCCCAGTTGACCCTGTTGACCGAGGCAACAATCGACTTTCAGTTGACTCGGTCATAAACGCCCCCCTCAAGCGTCCCTTCCCCAGGAACAAAACAAGCATGACCCATGCGTTCGAAAATCTGCTGGTTTCCTCGCCCAATGGAGGTGGGCTGCTATTTATCCACCATGGCCAGGTGTTTCGTCTGGATGACATCAACACGACAGGTATCAGCCTGAGTAACGGCAAATTTCTGAGGGGATTGCAACCAGAGGGTTTGGTTTTTTACCAGGGCAACCGCACCACACAAGACTTGGGAACGCCGATTCATGACATCCATGATGTACTGATCGCGGACCCCGCTCTTTATGCGGTAGGCACAACAGCCAATGAAATCGTGCAGCTGGACATGAATGCGGCAGAGGTTCGTAGCTGGCGATTTCCTGGTGAAGACGATGCACGGCATATCAATTGCCTGACACAGTGGAATCAGCACATCGTGTTTTGTGCCTTCGGTGATTTCACAACCCACCGTCAGTACAAAGGTCAAACGGCTCAAGCCGGCTTCGTCCAGGACTTGCACACTGGAGAGCGCCTGATCGAAGGATTGTCACAACCTCATAGCTTGATCGCCTTTGGTGACAACCTGCTGCTCGCCAACTCCGAAACCAGAGAGCTACGCGAATACGACATCAGCGGGAGCTTATTGAGAAGCAAGACGCTGGACGGGTACACCCGGGGTATCTGTATTCAGGGCAGCACTCTGTATATCGGCCTGAGTCGCTCACGCAATATCGATAGCAGCGCAATTGTGAACGCAAACCTGGTTGCGCTGGATGCTCAAAGTTGGCAGGAAACAGGTCGTATAGAATTACCTGTATCGGAAATCTACACCGTACTTGCCGTCGACGAACCTGACGCGCTCCCAGCCTTACTCGCGGGGATCAGCCAGCGCGCAGCAACTGATTATCGTCAATCCATAAACTCACGTGACGCACAAATCCAGGAGCTCGCGGAAAAGGCCGAACGATTCAAACTGATGAGTGGGTCGCTTGAGGAACATCTCGACACTCGAAATAAACAGTTTACCGAACATGTCGAGGCGTTGACCGAGCGCGATGCCCGCATTGCCGAGCTACTGCAAGCAAACGCATTACTGATACAAAAGCTCGAGCGCTACGATGCTCTCCATGCTGAAGATCAACTCAAGCTCGCTCAGAATGCGTCAAGCATCAAACTGCTTGAAGATGCACTTCAA
The DNA here is from genome assembly GCF_059418545.1 of Pseudomonas sp. GW821-FHT07G10. Classification (NCBI taxonomy): domain Bacteria; kingdom Pseudomonadati; phylum Pseudomonadota; class Gammaproteobacteria; order Pseudomonadales; family Pseudomonadaceae; genus Pseudomonas; species Pseudomonas sp. GW821-FHT07G10. The sequence continues at coordinate 231,064 of NZ_JBWKQB010000005.1, forward strand.
GAGCAGTCAAGACAGTCCGCAGCCCTGCAAGAGCAATCCAACGATGTCTCTCGGCAACTGCTTGATGCCGTCGTTCAGATCCAGGCTCAAGAACAAAGAACTCAGAGCCTGGTCGCCGAAGCAACAGACAGGGAAAACTTTGTAGCCGAGCTCAAAGCCAAACACGATGTCACTCAACAGCAACTGGATCAGATCACTGAACGGTCCATGGTAAAGAAACAACAGCTCAGTCAGCTGTCGGATGTGATTCAGGAAAAAAATGATCAGCTGGACGCCGCTCGTGCTTTGTTAGTCGATGTGACTCAGCAAAAAGATGAACAGCTGGAAGCGGCTCGCGCTTTGTTGGTCGATGTGACTCAGCAAAAAGATGAACAGCTGGAAGCGGCTCACGCTTTGTTGGTCGATGTGACTCAGCAAAAAGATGAACAGCTGGAAGCGGCTCGCGCTTTGTTGATCGATGTGACTCAGCAAAAAGATGAACAGCTGGAAGCGGCTCGCGCTTCGTTGGTCGATGTGACTCAGCAAAAAGATGAACAGCTGGAAGCGGCTCGCGCTTTGTTGGTCGATGTGACTCAGCAAAAAGATA
>NZ_JBWKQB010000005.1:231747-232587 GCF_059418545.1 Pseudomonas sp. GW821-FHT07G10
TGAACAGCTGAAAGCGGCTCGCGCTTTGTTGGTCGATGTGACTGAGAAAAAAGATCAGGAGCTGGAAGCGGCTCAAGGTTTGTTGGCGGAACGTGATTCGCAGCTGAAGATCATCAGCCAAAGGCTCGAAGATAGCGAACAAGTGGCCCAGCGATTACTCAACAGCAGCTCCTGGCGGCTGACACGCCCCATCAGAGGCATTCGACGCTGGCTGAGACTTTAGCCTGCAACACTGAAGCTCAGAGACGTTGTGCGTCTGACTCCAGTGAACAGGTCTGAGAGTCAGAACACAGAGCAGCACTCGAATAACACGATCATCAGGCGACTATTACCCTTCACGCCAAGATGGTCGTGATTGGCAATCTCGTCATCGATAAAACCGATTTCATTTATATACAGGCTTCGTGCCCCCGTCTGTCTCCCCCGGCTCTTGACCTGACGGCGCATTATCAGACCGCAAATACAAAACCCGACTGCTCTGAAATAACGTCCAGACGTGCAGGAGCAGCCGGTCGACGCCCGAGTCCTCGCCATGGCGTCTTCGAAATCGCCATCGCGAGCACGCCCGCGCCGACAAATCGCGCGCAAAACAAAACCCCTACCTGCAGATGCAGATAGGGGTTTCGGAAGTTAATCTTGACGATGACCTACTCTCACATGGGGAAACCCCACACTACCATCGGCGATGCATCGTTTCACTGCTGAGTTCGGGATGGGATCAGGTGGTTCCAATGCTCTATGGTCGTCAAGAAATTCGGGTACCGAGTCGTGGCCTGTTGGCCGCGCTTCAGCAAATTGGGTAGGTGATAGCTTCGGTGTTTTGCAAGTCTCTCGAACTTT